>JAISQU010000178.1 GCA_031274005.1 Spirochaetales bacterium | reverse complement strand
CTCGGCCCATAGCATTTATATACGCCAAAAGGTTTTTTGGGCCTCTTGCCCTGTTACCTGTTATCCAGAACACGCTCACGCGTGCGTTTGCCTGGGCATGCAAAAAACCGGGCTTTCCGGGGGTTCCGCCGCAGCCTGCCATGCCGTAAAAGCAGACCTGAAAAATTGCAAAGCAATTTTGTAAGCGTCTTTGCACAAAACGGTCGCTCGCGCCCCTCCAATCCCATTGCGCCCCACGGGCTTCAAAAAATGGTTTAATTTTGGAACTGGCTCATAAGAAAAGAAATTTAACCGGCAAGAGCGCAGAGAATAGGAAAAAGCCGATGCAGGGGCTAAAATGGCCTTTTTGGCAAGACAATTCTCTGTGGGCAAAAGGCGCGCCGGAAAAAGAAGTTGCACCCGTGAAAATTTGAAAATTCAAAAGATTGACAAGGGGGAGATTTTGTAATATATATTACATATATTGCTTCAAAACAAAAAAATGGAGGAACTATGAAAAAAATTCTCGTACTCAGCCTGTGTTTGCTTTTGTGCGCAGGCGTATTCGGCGCTTTTGCCGGTGGCGGAAGCGAAGGGGCGGCCTCGGCGCAGGCAAAGAAAATCTCTCTTAACCAGACAAGCTCCGCGGAGCATCCCTGGCAGAAGGCTTCTGTCGCCTGGGCAGAACAAGTCGAAAAAGGAACCCAGGGGCGCTATTCGGTGCAGGTGTATCCCAACGCGACCCTTGCCCAGGGCAACTATCAGGTTATGATGGAGATGGTGCAGGCCGGGACCATTCAGGTGGGCGTTGAGTCGCTGACGGTTCTTGCCGCGTACAATCAGGATGTATCCATTCTGAACGAGCCTTTCCTTTTCCAAAATGTTGAACACACGGCCAAGTTTCTGGCCTCGGATGTTCCTGTCTGGAAAAAATGGATGGGGCAGTTCGCGAAAAACAACCTCGTCATTCTGGCCGGCGCGCCGCGGCCCATGCGCCAGCTTAACAACAACGTGCGTATGATAAAATCCCCGGCGGATATGGACGGCATGAAGTTCCGCGTTCCCGCGAACCAGTTCTACGTGTCCATTTTTGAGGCCCTGGGCGCGAAGCCGGTTCCGATGCCCTCAAGCGAAATTTACTCTTCCATTCAGTTGGGTACGGTTAACGGGGAAGATAACTCCGTGCAGACCCAGTACGATTTTAAAACCCACGAAGTCGCGAAATTTTTCACCGTCATCAACTATATCGCGGACGCGTCTTTCCTGTTTATGAACAAAGACTTTTTCGACGCGGCCACCGCCGAAGACCAGAAGGTCTTTACGGAAGCGGGAAAAACCTTTGCCGCGACCAACGTAAGAGAAGACACCGCCTATTACAATGTCGCCATGGACGCGATGAAAAAGACGGGCGTGCAGTTCTACGAAGTTCCCGACGCCGACAAAAAAGCCTTTAAGGACAAACTTGCCGGTTTCTACAAAGATTTGCAGGCGAAATACTCTCCTGAGGACTGGAAAGCTTTTCACGACGCGGTCGCGGCTGCCGCGAAATAATTTTTCGTACACGTCAATCGAAACCCGCCTTCCGGCGGGTTTCATCTATAACCCTCCTAAAGAGGTAGAATAAAAATGAATAAAAAAACGAACTTTTTTTCCCGTATAGACGAAAACATAGCGGCCCTCATTCTGGTATGCATCTTTGTCGATGTTGCTTTACAGGTAATAAGCCGCGTTACTCCCGGAAACGCCATTTTCTGGACTGTCGAAGTGGGCGAAATGCTTTTGGCCGCGCTTATCTGGATGGCGGTAGGCCCCGCGACCCTGAAAAATTCGCATGTCCGCTTCGATTTGATACTTTTAAAGATGCCGCCGAAAGCGCGAAAATATTTATACATTTTCGGGAATATTATTTTCGCGGTTTTTCTTGTTCTGATTGCGGTTTTTCTTGTCCAACTGATGAATTTTTACAAAAACAACAATACGGTAACAACCGGCCTGCAATGGAATAAATTTTACGTAAGAATTCCCATGCTCCTTGGCTGTTTCATCGGAGTAATCCGGCTGCTTTTCCAGGCTTGGCAATTCGGTACAGGCAGGCTTCCCCTTCCCATAGATGAAGCCTTTTCATCCAGTGAAAGCAAAGGAGACGCGTGATGCCTCACATGACTATTAGCCTGGTTTTGGGCGCCGCTGTTTTATTTATTCTTGGCGTTCCCATAGCGGTCGCTCTTGGTTTGTCTTCGGCCCTGGTTATTATTTTTTTCAAGCCGGTGCCCAATATGACGATGATCCCCCAGCTTTTTGCCGAGGCCGCCACTTCGTTTACCATGCTGGCCGTTCCCCTTTTTATCCTTGTGGGCAATCTGATGGAACGCGGAACCATAGGCCGCAGGCTTATTGATTTCTGTACCGCGTTTGTGGGATGGATGACAGGCGGCCTGGGCGCCGTCAATGTTGTGGGGAGTATGATTTTCGGAGGCATCTCCGGGTCATCCCTTGCGGATACGGCCACCTTCGGAACCATTCTGATTCCCCGCATGCGGGACGAGGGCTACAGCGAAGAATACGCGGGCGCCATTACGCTGACATCTTCCTGCCTTTCGGTAATTATACCGCCCAGCATTCTTATTGTTCTGTCGGCGGCAGCTACCCAGCAGTCCGTTTCGCGGGCGCTTGCGGCGGGGCTTGTGCCTGGCCTTCTGGTTACGGCGCTTCTTCTTATTCCCAACCGCATCATCTGCAAGAAGCGGGGATTCGGGAAAAAGCACGCCTTTTCGGTAAAAAACATTTTTGACAAAATCCATTCCTGCTGGACTGCCCTTGTCGCCCCCCTTATTATACTGGGGAGCATTTTTTCCGGCATCGTAACGCCTACCGAGGGCGCGGGCGTGGCTGTTTTTTATATACTCATAGTTGACGCGGTTATTTTCAGGAAACTGTCGCTCAAAGATATCTGGATTTGTTTGGTAAAGACATCGGCCCTGACCAGCGCCATTCTGCTTATTGCCACTTCCAGCGCCATCATGAATTTCGTCATCGCCACGGAGAACATACCGCAGATACTGGTAAATATGCTTATGTCCGTTCCCGGCGGCAAGATAGGTTTTCTTGTCCTGACCTGC
>JAISQU010000146.1 GCA_031274005.1 Spirochaetales bacterium | reverse complement strand
GGCGCTTTCAAGGGTTAGGTCCGCGGCAAAGCGGTAGACGGCGGCGGCGGCCGTCCGGGTGGTTCGGAAGCCCCGGCCCGAGAAAAACTGCGTAAAAGACCGCAGAATCCGCCCCCCGGAATCGCCTTCTACGGTAACGGCAATGACGATGGCCCGGGCGGTGTTTTGCAGCAGCACCTTGATTGCGTCCGCGCTTCCATAGGAGGGTTTCTGCGAAACCGCCCGGCTGTCCAGCACTTCCCAAATGCCCTGAAAGTTATCGGTGGGAACGGCGATATTGTATGCGTAGTTGAGGGCGGCGTAGGCGTCGAAGGTGGCGGGAAGAGACCCGGCTTGCGCCAACAGTTGGGCGATTACCCGGTCGTTCTCCCGGATCATGGCCTGGTAGCGGGCGCCGCACTCACGGCGGTTCATCCGAGCGGCCACATAAACGGTTCCGTCCGAGGCCTGGAAAATATCGGTCTGGACGCCGATAAGCCCCCGCACGTTGGTTGAGGTGCTAATGTCCTGGACAAAATTCCGGCTTTCGTCGAAGGCGACGGTTTTTTTTCCCGCCGTTTCGCTTAACACCTGGGCAAATGCCTGGGATGATTGGGTCAGGCTCGCCACATCGGTCTTGAACACCTGGGCCAGGGCGTTCATGGCGGCGCTCTCCGCCGCCCCCCGCGACGGAGCGGATGCGGAAACCCGGACAAAGTCCCGGTCGGGATACGCCGCTTCCAGATTGCCTACCCAGCCGGGGGCGGTTTGGGCGGACAAAAACGCCCCCCCGGTTAGTAAAAACAGTATCGCGGCGCTTAGTATCCCCATGCGGTTACCGCATTTCATTTTCATGATTCTCCTTTTTTGGTTTATGGGAATGGTTCTCCCTGTTTTGATGAACAGTACCATTCGATTTCAGCGGCCGTTTTGCTTGTTAATGCTGAGCACCGTGATAATGATGCATACGATATGCCAGAGGGGGATCAGTATAACGCCAATGAAGACGATAATCGTGGCCCAGGCAATCGCTTCTCCAATGATACCGATTATTCCCCACTTGACGCTGGTGTAGAACATGCCAAGCCCGCCGAAGAAAATCGTCAGGATAACACCTACCGCCAGATTTTTTTGTTGTCCGTTCGCCATACATAACTCCTTAAAAATAAAATTTGTTTATTGATATCCTTCACGCCAGGCGTGAGGGCTTATCTCCCGCTGCGCCGATTACCACTATGTCATTACTTCTTTTCATGCTCCCTGTTTTGCCGGGGCGTATCTCCATTCAATTTCAGCGGCTTGCATGCCTGTAAAATGCCGTCCAGATAGCCCTGTACATAGGTCTTTTGCCTTTCGGAAAGCATTTCAAGCCTTTTTTCAAGGGACATTTGCAGTATTTTCATAAGAATACTTTTTTCCTTCATGCGTATATCTCCGAATGATATATAGTATCACTTAGAGATATACCAGTCAATCAGTCGTATCCTGAACAAATTTCAAAATTTGATAGTTTGAAATCGTCACTCTCCATAAAAAATATCCCACAGAAAGCTCCGGCAGCCCATAGAGAAAAAGCGCCAATACATAGAGGAATGTTGCGTTTGGCGAAAAAACGCTTACTCCGGGGCAATTTGGTTATTCAAGGGTGCGAGGGTGCACCAATTTTTTCCGTGCGCCTTTTTTGCGAAGCAAAAAACCGGGCTTTCCGGGGGTTCCGCCGTAGCCTAACCAAGCCGTAAAAATCAGACCCGAAAAATTGCAAGGCAATTTTGTAAGCGTCTTTACACAAGACGGTCGCTCACTCCCTGGCGCGGCCCAAGGGCTTCCGGTGATTTTGCACGGAAAAAATTGATGCACTCCTAACCAAATTTTCCCTTGACAATCTTCTCGTTTTAGCCCTATACTAGAAATGTACCCGCAAGTGCTTTGGCCTAATACGCCAATACTCTTGGGGAAACCCAGGGGACGTACACTTGCTCCCGCCGAACGTTGCGTTCGGCATTTTTTTTATCGCACGGACATTCGGTCCGGAGGAGCCCATATGTCGCTTTGTTCCGTTTGCCGCAAGGAAAGGATGGTGATGATTGCCTCAAGCATTCGCTTTTGACAATGAACTACCCAGGAGCAAGCTCTTGGGTATTAAACGGGCGCCTGCGAATAAAACGTCATGCCCAACCCTAAACTTTTGGTACCCAAAACAAGGATAAGCGTCTATATAGAAGACGGCTTCAATCTCTATCACAGCACCCTCCAGTTTTCACACCCCGATTGCCGCCGGCTCAACCTTCTGGAACTGTCTCACCAATTCATAAACCCCAACACCGAAGAAGTAACTGAGGTCTATTACTTTTCTGCCCTTGCCGAATGGCTTCCCTCCAAGAGCAAGAAACACATCAGGTATATCAATGCCCTCCGCTCCGTTGGGGTAAAAGTCATTCTTGGTAAATTCACTGAAAAGGACAAAAAATGCCCCCTCTGCAGGGGTTCCTATAAAACCCACGAAGAAAAAAAGACCGATATAAACATAGCCCTCGCCATCGTTTCAGGCGCCGTTCAAGATCTGTTCGACACCGCCCTCATTATGTCCGGCGACAGCGACCTTTCCCCGGTAACCGCTATCGTCAAAAAGCTATGCCCCGCCAAAAGAGTAGGGATCGTCATTCCCCAAAATCAGTACGCCGTAAACCTCAAACAAAATTCCGACTTCCACTAAAATATTATAATTCTGGCTGGGAAGCTCCTTTTATTTCATTTATAACTAAATCTGAAATGAATACATTATAGAGGCTTTCCCAAAACTCTCATTTTTTTGGCGTCTCTTATGGAATCATTATGCGTTTATCCTGCCCGAAGGCCGAGGTATAGTCGTTCTGCAAAGTATGGATTGTATGCGGGTTCATACCCCAACAAACAAAGCCTTACCGGGTTCAAAACGTCCTAAAGGGCGGGGCCTCAAACCTCAAACTCATAGCCTTCGCGGGCAACCTCAATGACGAGCGGGGTTTTGCCCTTCACCATGGCGCGGTATTTCGCGGCAAACTCATCAAGCTGGGCGTCCGTCCTCAGCGGATCATGGTGAAAGAAAAACAGCTTTTTTACGCCGGCCTTGTGGGCCGTATTCACGGCGTGCTCAAAAGTGCTGTGGCCCCATCCGATTTTTGAAGCCTTATACTCCTGCAAAGTATACTGGGCGTCGAACACAAGTACATCCGCGCCCTGAAGAAACCGCACGAGTTTTTTGTTTTCTTCCTCCGCGGCAAGCTCTCCTTCCTCCGCGGCGGCGGCGTCATAGCTGGGGTCATTCGGGTCGGTAGGAAAGACATTGCGAAAAGGTTCCGTATCGTAGGCAGTGCAGAAAATCTTGCCACCGTATTCAAAACGGTAGCCAAGACACAAAATAGGATGATTCAGGTATTTTGTTGTAATAAAAATTCCTTCCCCTATTTCAAAGGATGCTTCCTTCAGTTCCCTGTATTCAATATGCGCGGAAAGCTCATCCTGCCGCACCGGAAAGTAGCGGTAGCGCAGCTGGCCGCCGATAATTTCTTCCAGGTTTTCTTCCTCATAGCTCACAGGGCCGTAGATACGAAGGTTTGTGCTTTTGATATAAATAGGCGTAAAAAAAGGAAACCCCATAATATGATCCCAGTGCGTATGAGATATAAGGATATCCGTATCTACAGGACCTTTGGGCAAATCATTTTTCATAACAAAGTCGCCCAGGGCTCTTATACCTGAACCCGCGTCGATAATGACAAGCCTGTTTTCTTCGCCAAAACGCAGCTCAATGCAGGCTGTGTTTCCCCCTGTACGCACAGTGTCCGGGCCGGGGCAGGGTATTGACCCCCGGACGCCCCAGAATCTGAAACGGACTGCCTTTTTCATCTATTCCTCGTTGATTTTCAGAAAGATTTTGGCCTTCTCTATTTCCTGCATCAAATCGGCGTGCATCGTGTCCAGGCTGTCCCAGCTTATGCCCAGGTAATCCAGCGCCTTTGCCGGGACTTTCTCCGGATACCGGGAGCCGGAAAAACCTATTCCGCTTGAGTTCACATAAAAATTCGCCGCGGCAACGGTATACACAAGGGATGCATTTTCTTCCGCGCAGGTTTCCGGCGTGTGGTGGCATTTAATCACATCAAGAATTTCGGCGCCGAATTTCCAGGCCGAACCAATAATAAACCCGGCGCGGCAGTGATCAAAACCCACATATTCCTCTTCCGCCCTGTACAGGGGGATGTGATCCCTGTCCGCCTGACTCATGGCCTGAATAAATTCCTGAGTCAGGGTATTATTGAGCGGAATTTTCCCAATATCATGCAGAAGTCCCGCTATAAAGTATTCTTCCAGAATCTTGGGGTCGATTTTCCGTGTACGGGCAATCAGCTTGGAAAGCACTCCGACAGAAAGGGAATGCCGCCAGAATCCGTTCATATTAAGGGCCTGAAAATTTTCCGTTTTGCTGAGGTTGCCCAGAACCGCCGTACTCAGGGCCAGGTTCTTTACCGTATTGATTCCCAGCATGATGATGGCCCGCACAAGAGAGGTTACCTGATTTGTAACCCCATAATAAGCGGAATTGATAAGTTTCAATACCCGCGCCATCAAAACCGGATCAAGGCTTATAACCTTGTTCAGATCCACAGGAGATGTCGCGGGGTTGTTCGCTATTTCCAGAATTTTGCTGACAGTTACCGGAAGCGCGGGTATTCTGGAGATGTAGGCGCTGACTTTTGCGAGATTTTCTTCGGCGTTCATGGCTGTTTATCTCCTTCGAGCTTGTCGGCAATGGCCTTCAGCTTCTCCCGTAAAACCGCCCGGACATCCTGGTTGGGAAGATATTCCGCAAGCCCGGAAACAAAGCCGAAAGATTCTTTCACTTTATCCTGCGTGACCGCCAGCCTGGCCGGCGCTTCTTTCTTTTCGGAAAATTCCCGATGCAGGCCCTGCTTGCCGCGGAGCATATTCTTCACCGCTTCAATTTTCAGCGGATAATCCGATTTTTTAAAATCGGCGCGTTTGTTATCCGGCAGGCAGGAGGCGAGCGACATAAGATAATCCAGAAGTTTTACCCCGTCTTCAGGTTCAGGTTTTTTTCCGGCCTGCCGCGAAGGCTTTTCAGGCGCTTTCTGCGGTTCCGGATTTAGTTCCGGTCCGGATTTGTGCGGCGGAGGTATTTCCTCTTCATCAATCTTGTCCAGTTTAGACTCGATTTCCTCCTCGCTGCCCAAAGTATCTTCAGGGGGAATGACCGGTTCCCGGCCGGAAGGTCTTTCTTCCTCAGTTTGAGGAGCGGGTTTACTTTTCGCCGGCGTATCCGGCTCTTCTTCTTCGGGAATTTTTTCCGTCAGTTCCGGGGGGCCTTCATCTGCATCTTCCGTTTCCGGAATTGCTTCAACCCCGTTCGGCTCCGCCGCATCTTCTTCAGGCTGAGCCCCCATCAATTCAGATTCATCATTTTCGGGCTGGGTTTCCATCATCTCAGGCTCATCATCTTCGAGTCCGGTTTCCATCAGTTCAGGCTCATCCTCGCCGGGTTGGGTTTCCATCAATTCGGGTTCATCATCTTCGAGCTGGGTTTCCATCAACTCAGATTCATCATCTTCGGATTCGGTTTCCATGAGTTCAGGTTCATCATCTTCGAGTCCGGTTTCCATCAGTTCAGGCTCATCATCTTCGGATTCGGTTTCCATCAATTCGGGTTCATCCTCTTCGGGTTCGGTTTCCATCATCTCAGGTTCATCATCTTCGGGTCCGGTTTCCATCAATTCGGGTTCATCATCTTCGGGCTGGGTTTCCATCAACTCAGGTTCATTTTCTTCGGCAGGGTCACCGGCTATTTCCGGATCTTCCTGAAATTCAGCTATTTCCGGCTCTTCCATTACGGGTCCCGCGGCTTCATCCGGCGGCTCCGGATCCGGGGGCTGCGGTCCGGCCGGTTTTTTTCGCCCGGGCTGCCGCTGTTGGGGTGGAGGCTGTTGAGGCTGAGGCATCCGCTGTTGAGGCGGCTGAGGTTGTCGCCGTGGCGGAGCCGGTGGAGTTTGCTGCTGCCCCGGCGGAGGCGAAGGCTGCTGTAGCGGCGGTAACGATGGGGACTGTTGTTGCCCCGGCGGGGGTGGAGGCTGTTGTTGTTGCGGAGGCTGCCACTGCTCTTGTTGAGGTTGCTGCCCCGGCGGAGGTTCCCACTGTTGCCCCGGCGGGGGTTGCTGCCGGGGCTGAAGCTGCTCTCGTTGAGGCTGAGGCTGCCGCCGGGGCGGAGAAGGCCGGGCCGCGGCGGGTTTCACCGGCGGAGAATCTTCAGGTATTTCCCCCGAAGTCCCCTGCGGCGCGCCGCCTCCTCCCATAAAACCCTGGGGAAGGCCGCCTTCTTCCGGCAGATTGAAGAAAGGCAGAACATTATCGAGAACCAGCAGTTCATCGTCGATGTTTTTTGCTTCTTCCGGTTCTTCCGGCTGCTCCGCAGCGTCGCCTCCAAAATCCAGAATGGGAATAGAATCCTCATCCATCTCCGGATACCCGTCCACAAGCAGGCTTCCGTCACCCGCGTCCGCGGGATTCGAAGATGCCATGGCGAGTTTTCCCAAACGGGACAGACTCCGCGCCCAGGCGTCCTTGTGGTCGTTTTCGAAAGCCTCGACAGTTTTCTCGTATAAATCAAGACTGGAGTTCAGCCGCGTGATGTCTTCAGGGGTTGCCCGCTTGCCCTGAAGGTTCACAAGATCGTTCACAGCCTCAATGGCAGACTCCCGCTTTCCCGCCTGCTGATAGGCCCGCGCGAGATTCGCGATAATTTCTCCGTTATCGGGAAACTCCTCATGGATTTTCCTGAAATGCTCTAAAGCCTCATCTCCGCGTTCCTGGTCCAGAAGGATCTCGCCGTAGAGATTAAGGGCGGCCGCACTGGAAGGATCATTTTTCAGAAACTTTGTTACTTCTTCCAGCGCCCCGTCATAATCACCGGTATCCTTGAGAGCGCGGGAAATATCCAGATAGAAGGACGTGTCGTTCGGATCATTTTTCAGAATCTGGTTAAAGTATTCCAGCCCCTTCTTTTTCCGGCCGGTCCTGAAACAGATAGTTCCCATTATGCGCAGGGCGCGGGTGTCGCCGGGATTTCTCTTGAGTACCGTCTGTGTCTGTTTTTCCGCCTCCAGGTATTTGTTTGCCTGAAACAGGGCGCTCGCATACTGAAGGCCAAGATCGGCATTATCGGGATTTTTGGAAACCAGCCACTGCATATCCTCCAGGGCGTCATTGCTTGTCTGCTGCCCCAGAAGCTGCCCAAGGTTAACGGCGGCCTTGCCGTAGTTCGGATTCTCTTGCAGAGCCTTTTTGAAATATTCCACCGCCTCCTTCGTGCGGCCCTGCTGGGCCAGAATGGAAGCGATGTTATTATTCGCCATGAGGTTCTTGGGCTCAATGGTCAGGATTTCCTTGAAAATCTGAATAGACTCGTCGTACTGCCCCGTGTTTTGAAGGACAATCCCCAGATTGTTCAAGCCGTCGACCCAGCCCGGCCGGGAGCGCACCGCCGCCTCGAACTGCTTTTTTGCGCCCTCCAGGTTCCCCATCGCCTGATAGGATATTCCCAGATTGTAACGCAGCATGGGGTGGTTCGGGTCGGACCTGAGCCCCCTGTTAAAAACATCCGCGGCTTTGGAGTAGTCCCCCATTTTTTCGTACAAAGTTCCCATATTGTTGTACGCGCGTACAAACTCCGGGTCCAGTTCTATGGCCTTGCTGTAGGCGTCAATGGCCGCAGGAATATTATCATCCATCTTGTGAACGTTGCCCAGGTTGTACCACATTTCCGCGGACCTGGGATTAAGGTCTATGGATTTTTCAATAGCTTTGAGGCTTTGGCCCAATTTCCCCATCTGCCGGTAGATGACGCCCAGATTATTGTTTGCCTCGGGATTATCAGGATCCAGTTTGAGGGCTTTTTCAAACTGCTTCGCGGCCTCGGCGTACTGCCGCTGATTTGCGTAAATGGTTCCCAAAAGAATATAGGCTTCGGGCAGTTTTGGAGAATCTTTTATAACTTTCAGGGACGCTTTTTCCGCTGCCTCGTAATTTCCCAGCTTGAACGCTTCTTTTGCGCCAGCCAGCTTTTCATCGCTATTCATGCTGATATAACCTCGATGGTCGTGCGCTTACTTCATTTGAAAACTGTCCGCTTAAATAATCACCATAATCATCATACGCGGTTACCGCAAAATAGTAAAGTTTCCCGTTGACAAGACCTTCCAGGGTAACGCTGTTTTGCTTTTCCACCCGCAGGGGAGAGGGCCCGAGACTGCTGTCTTTTCCATCATAAACACCCGGCCTCGAACCATAGTAGATAAAGTATCCTCTTACCTCCGGGTTAACAACAGGCGACCAACGCAGTTCGACTTTTCCGTCGCCGGCAGCGGCGCTTATAAACGAGGGCGGGGGCGGGGGCAGATTTTTCTCGTATACAACCGTAAAGTCCATAAGACGGGGCGAAGTTTCGCGCCGCCCGTCGGGAAAAAGTTCGGCTTTAACAAGAAGGTAGCGGCCCGTCTGCGATGGAAAAACTTCTCCGGGGATAAAGGGCTGCCATTCTTCTTTCCACAGTTGTTCGGTGTCCGCTCCTATCCTGTAATAAAAAAACACGGCGCTGTCTGCGGGGGCGCGGCAGGCCGCCTCTATGCGCAAAAGGACGCAGCCCCCATAGCCCATATCAATAAGAGATGTTTCCACCGTCCCGCCTTCTGCAGGATAGGCGGCAAGGTCCATATCGGCGGGCGGATCTCTTGAGATGGAAAACTCATCAAGAAAGCCGGTAAAGCCCTCGCCTATAACAAGGGGGGTTCTCGTCTCACCCGCGATGACGGGATACGAGACCGTCCCGTCTTCCCTGCCGGAACGGGTAGCGTACACAATAGCCTCCGGGCTGCCGTCAACAAGATACTCGACCATGCCGGTTGCGGCGTCGAAACGCAGGGCGTGATGCCGCCAGGCGCGGGGGACAAGGGGGGCGCTTCCCCGGAGGGTCAGGGTTTTTGACTGAACATCCCGGAAATAATTCGTAAACGTCCACAAAAGGGCGCGCCCGGAAATAACGCAGGACAGCTCCTGGTACACCGGAACGCCCGCGCCCTCCGCGGCGGTGTTCTCCCAGCGGAAAATAACCTCCCCCTCATTAAGGGTCGCGGGATACATCCAGAACTCAATGATAAAATCTTCGTTTACTATGCCGCGGGAAAAAAGAGTCCTGCCCCCTGCCGGAGTTAAAAGCAGGCGGGAACCATACTGAAAGGCGCCGGCGCCCCTTCCCCGCATTTTATGACCGGGAGAAATGAGCATGGCGTTATTTTCGTTTCGTACGGTAAACTTCAGGGCGGCGTCACGAACAGGATCCTCGTCAAAACTTAAATACACATCGGAGTTTCTTTCGGAAGCCTGCTGCCTGTCCCGCAAAACAAGGTCGGCGGTGCCGTCGAAACCCACCGCGATGTCAAGGCCGCGGATCAAAGCCATTCCGCGAAAACCGTCATCCTTGCCGAATTCCAGCCGGGTTTCCCTGCCGGACAGGGCGGGGGTGAGAAGAAAAAAGAATATCAGTACGGAAAGCATGTTCATTTTCACGTTTCTTTTTATACATTATTATCGGTTATTTGTGAAAAAAGAAAAGCGGGGGGGCCTGCGTTACCGCAGGCTGCAGCCGTGGACACGCGGGCTATTGTATGTAAAACTGCCGCTCCTCGCGGCTGTTTTTTCCGGTTATGCGTGTTTCGTCTATCGCCGTACCCAGATATTCATACACGCCTGATTTTTGCCCCTTTCGGCGCAGGAACACATGGCGGATTTTGGTACGCTCCCATGCGGGGATTTCCCCCGGTGTTTTAAGGGTACGGCGCCAAAAATGAAGCACATGAGCCGCATCATAATCGTTTACCCACTCCTTGTCGTTTTCATCGAAAAACGTGCGCAGTTCATCACGGGGCGGGTCGTAGTAGGTGGAGGCCATGCGTTCCTGCCCTTCCAGATTGCAGATAACATCCGCTTTCCGGTAGTTTTGGCCCTTCACCAGGGGCTTGCGGCTGAATGTTTTACATACGGTCATGCTGATTGCTCCTTTAAAATACCCTCCCCGCCTTAAGCGGGAAGGGCTTTGGGTTTGTTATTCCAGAATACCGGAATACACTATTTTGCCTTCCTGCCCGACCGCGACAAACCTGCCGCCGCCGTAGGCGATGCTGTTGTTGTAGGAGCTGTCGCCGCTGGACACACTCGTCCAGTTTGTGCCGTCCGTGGAAGTACCTATCTTGCCACTCTCCCCGACCGCGACAAACGTGCCGTTGCCCCAGGCGATGTCCTCGATCATGACGGCGTAGCCGCTACGGACGAATATGTCGCAGAACTGCACCGTCCAGGTTGCGCCGTCCGGGGAAGTCGCTATCCTGCCCAGCTCCCCGACCGCGACAAACGTGTCGTTGCCCCAGGCGATGCGATTCAGTTTGTACGTGGCGAGGGACTGCGCCGTCCAGGTTACGCCGTCCGTGGAAATCGCCACATTGCCGGAGTACCCGACAGCGACAAACGTGCCGTTGCCAAAGGCGATGTCGTTGATGGTGCCGGTGCTGCCACCGCTGCCGAATGCGCTGAAGTCCACCGCCGTCCAGTTTGTGCCGTCCGGGGAAGTCGCGATCTTCGTGGAAGTCCCGACCGCGACAAACCTGTCGTTGCACCAGGCGACGCCGCAGATGATGATATTGTCGCCGAATGTGCTGTTCTCTACCCGCGTCCAGTTTGTGCCGTCCGGGGAAGTAGCTATCTTCCCACCTTCCGCGACCACGACAAACTTGCCGTTGCCATAGGCGATGTCGTGGGCCCAGCTTGTGCCGAATATGCTGACGCTCACCAGCGTCCAGGTTACGCCGTCCGGGGAAGTCGCTATTTTTTTGCCGAAAAAATCTACCGCGACAAACTTGCCGTTGCCATAGGCAATGCCGATGATGGCGTCGTTGCTGGCGAATGGGCTGTCCGTTACCAGCGTCCAGTTTTGCAGGGGGTCGGTTTCGTCGGCAGATACCGTTACCGTAAACTCCTGGGTATAGGCCGTCGAAGCCGTCTTGCCGTTGGCAATGGTCGCGATGACTTTTACGATCCCCTCTCCCGTGGCTTTCAGTTTATTACCATTCGTGATGGCCGCGCCTGCTGCGGTTGTTCCCGCAGTCTTGACCGTCCAGACGATGGTCTTGTTGGTGGCAGTAGACGGCACTACGGCGCCGCTGAGGGTTAGGTCCTGCCCGACAGTTGCGGCGTCCGGCACGCCGGTAATGTTCGTTACGGCAACGAAGACCGGGGCGGCATAGTAATTGACAGTTACGTTTCTGGACGCGGGGTTTATGCCATAACCCTGTTTTGCCACGGCCACGGTGATTTCCCCGCCCTGGGTGATGCCCGTTACGCCGAGGGTATATACATGGTTCGCGCCGGGGCCGGTCAGGGCGCCTTTAGTTGCGCCGGTGCTTCCGCCGGTAATGGTGATGTCGGCGGCGGCAAGGCCGGTGATGTCCGCGCTAAAGGTCAGGTATAGCGCGGTGGTGGTCTTGGTACTTGAACCGTCGTGGGTAAGATTGCTGAAGGAGACGGCGGTATCGCCGGGGCTGGTAACAAAGGTTACCGCGATGCCGGTTTTGCTGTAGCCGGTAACGCCGCTGACGGCGGTATTCGTAAACGCGCCGTTCGTAAAGGTGATTGCAAGGTTAGTGATGCTGTTGGTACTCGCATGGGCCGAGGCGTTCCCGCTCAAGGTAAAGGTAACGAGCGTATCACTGGTTTTTACTGCCGCGAGGGTTAAGCCCGCCGGCACGCCGGTTGCGGTGTAGCCCGTGACCGCCGTCGCGGCGCTGCTGGTGAAGGTGTCGTTAACCAGTGTCGCGGTAACCGAGCCGGTTATGCTGCCGTCGTTGGCCGCCGCTTCGGCGAAGCTGCCGGCCCAGGTGATGGCGGGGAGGGTGGTTGCCGCTTGGGTAATTGTTACCGTCCCGCTGCCTCTAATTTTGGTACTGCCTGCCGCGATGCTCACGGTGTAGGTTTTTGCGGCGGCGGTCGTGTTTGCCTCAAAGCTTACGGGGACGGTAACGGTATCGCCGACCACTGTGGGCGTACCGATGGCGCCGTCCGTTGTAACGGCAAAGTCCGCTGCCGAGAGGCTAAGCCCTGCGGCCCCGGTAAACGTAACGTTTGCCGAGGTAGCGGCAGCCGCGGCGGATACCGCGCTGCCCTCAGTCAGCTCCGTCCTGCTGTCGCCAGGGGAAGATGGGTCATCGCCGCCGCAGGCCGTCAAAACCAAACCGAATGTCAGCGCCAATGCGAAGATGAGTATTGCCGGGTGCAATACTCTATCCAAAAGAAATTTGCTTTTCTTCATAAGAAAAGCCTCCTGTTTTATGATTGATCACCCTCAGGCGGCCAATCACGGTAGATTAACCGCACCTTATGGGCGGCCGCTTCAACGAAGCGTATAAAAAAGCCGGGGGGAAATGTTAAAACTTCACGAAATATCCCCAGGCAGGTCCATTTTTTCAGGGGGAAAAGGCGTTGTCATGAGTAATGTCTCACGGTTTTGGGGGAATTTTGCGTTTTTTTTGCGTTTTTTTCGGTTGCTTGGGTGGGATGGGGGGGGAAAGACGGGAGCCTTGAACGGGGCGGCTTTTTTGGGTATATTTGGGGTATGACCATAGAGCAGACCGTTGAAATACCGGCCAGCCGCAGGCTGACCATTGACGTGCCTCCCGGTGTTCCGACGGGGCGGGTTGTCCTTACCTTTACACCCGAAGGGGAGACGCGCACCGGCGGGTCGCGGGATACTCCCGAATACCTCCGGCGCAAGGCGATGGAGTGGCAGGATGCCGAGTTTTTCATGCTCCACGCTGAGGAACTCAACCGGGAGGCGGAGGACGTGCTGAAATACCAGAGCGATATTTTCGACCTTATTCCCCCGTATGAAACATGAAGCGGGGAGAACTGTACCGGGTCTACCGGGGTTCCCGCCATGACCCCAAGGATTACCGGGTGTTCCTTGTGGTGAGTCGTCAGATGCTGATTGACAATACCTTTTCCGGTGTTATCTGCGCCCCGATCTATTCCAATTACAGCGGGATTAAGACCTATTCTTGACCCATAACTCGATGATTGATTACATATTTCAGGAATTTCTAACCGCAAAGTCGAAAAAGTCGAAGAAGTTTTTGCTGGAAGCCCGGGTTTTACCTTGTTATGTCCAGGT
>JAISQU010000144.1 GCA_031274005.1 Spirochaetales bacterium | reverse complement strand
GGGGTCTGCATTTTAGTTTCCTTTGGCGTGGGAATGATCATGTACCTGCAATACTCAGCCTACATCAAAATGAGCTACATGGATACTCTTGCGCATATCGCCGGCAGCATAGAGAAGACCTACCCTCTCCTGAAAGATACGGAGACCCTTATCAGCGAGGGGGAGGCCCGCTCGGATGTATATTTCGGCCTGCTGCGCAATATGGGCGCCATAAGCGACGAGTTTGGCTTTGCCTATATTTATTACAATCAAAAATATGAAGACGGCTTCCGTTTTATTTTCGATACCGATGATCTTGACGTGGAAACTCCCGAGGAATTTGATGAAAACTGGCTTCAAATCTATGAAGAGGCGCCCGACGAACTTGCCCAGGCATGGGATTCAGGGGAACCTCTATTTACCGCAGAGCCCTACACCGATGAATGGGGAACCTTTATTTCCATCTTCTTCCCCGTACATGACCGGCGCGGGGAAACAGCCGGGGTTCTGGGCATTGATTATGATATATCCACTGTACAGGGCCTTGAAAGGCGGGCTCTTTTGGCGCTGATCGCTTCCCTGGCGGGCGCGCTCGTCATTGCCGGCCTTCTGTCTTTGCGCGTGGCCTCTTCCCTCATCTCGCCTATAAACCAGGTCTCCATGGCCGCTCATACGCTGTCCCAGTTGAAGTTCGACATCGACCTCCCGCAAAACCGCAGGGACGAAATCGGCAGACTGCAAACCGCCCTGTACGGTATACGCGACGAACTGCAAAAAACCCTCACCGATATAGGCAACGAACACGCGGGGCAGAAAAACATCAGCGGAAACCTGAAGGTTTCCATCAGCGAATCCTCCGGCGGGCTGACGGTTATTACCGGCAACATGGACTCTGTGCAGAACAAAACAAAGGTTCAGATGGACTCTGTTGTCAGCACCGCCGAATCGGTGGAAGGCATCATACGGCATATACGCTCTCTGGAGGAGGCGGTAGACACCCAGGCCCGGAACATTTCCCGCTCCTCCGAAGCCATAGAGCGGATGGTAAAAGACATAAACGCGGTGCGTACGGTTGTGCAGCAGGCAAACCAGGCCACGGCGAATCTGGGAGGGGCCTCGGAAGAAGGCCGGGTCATGCTCAGTAACCTTACTGAGGAGCTTAACCGGATTGCCGAGCAGTCGACTTTTCTTGAAAAAGCCAACGGAACCCTGCGCACCGTTGCCGCCCAGACAAACATCCTGGCAATGAACGCGTCCATAGAGGCGGCGCACGCGGGCGACGCGGGCAGGGGCTTCGCGGTTGTGGCGGGAGAGGTCCGCAGCCTTGCGGAGTCCGCAAACAAGGAGTCCGGAATCATATCCGAACAGATAAAGAACATGCGCGGCGGCATAGCCAAGATACAGAAGGTTTTCGAGGCGACGGTAAAAACCATGGGCGGAATGTTTACCGAGGTTAAGGACATGCAAACGTCTTTTCATTCAGTCAACACCGCCGTGGAGGCTCAGGTCGCCGGAGGCGCGCAGGTGTTAAGCGCTCTGGAGACCCTGCGGGAAACGACCGAACAGGTACGAACCGGATCGCACGAGATACAGAAGGAAAGCGACTCAATTTACGCGGCGGTGGAGGACCTGAAAAAAATATCCGCGGAGGTAAACGCGAGCGTTGTGGATGTTCAGAAGACGTGCCGGGACATAGCGGAATCTCTGAGTGTCGCGCAGAAAATCGCCGAAGGCAGGTATCTGCTTCCGCCCGGTTCCGTGTAAAGCGCGGGGCGTACAGTTTGCGGAAGACGGGAAGCAAATATTTACAGGAAATGAGCAATATATTATAGCGCAAAAACAGCGGTTATAATATAATGATAATGGACACTATGGATATTCAATCCATAATTTTTGAAGATGTACTCATCAACCAAGGAGGAAAATGTACATGAAAAAACTCAGTATTGCGGTATTGGGCCTGCTTCTCGTTTCCGGCGTTGTTTTCGCCGGAGGCAAAGCCGAAGGCGGCGCTCCCGCGTATCCCACAAAAGGCATCACAATGATCTGCCCCTGGGCCGCGGGCGGCGGAACCGACGCCATTCTGCGGGCATTGTCCGCGGCCGCCGCAAAGCAGCTCGGCCAGACCATCACCGTTGAAAACAGAACCGGCGGCGGCGGCGCCATAGGGCATGCGGCAATCAAAAACGCGCGGCCCGACGGCTACACCCTGGGAATGGTCACCTTCGAGCTTAACTCCCTTCCCCAGCAGGGTCTCATCGACTTTACCTACGCCGACTACGACCCCCTCATCCGCGTTAACGCCGACGCCGCGACCCTCACCGTCAAGGCCGACGCGCCCTACAATTCCGTCAAGGAATTTGTGGAATACTGCAAACAGAACCCCGGCGTGGTTTCCATAGGCAACTCCGCCCCCGGCTCTGTGTGGCACATAGGCGCGGGACTGCTCGCGAATGAAACCGGCATAGACGTAAAACACGTCCCCTTTGAAGGCGCGGCGCCCGCCGTTACCGCTCTGGCGGGCGGGCACATCCAGGCCGTCTCCGTATCCCTCGCCGAAGTCAAAAGCCAGCTCGACGCGGGTAACGTAAAGTGCCTCGGCATCATGGACACCAAACGCAGCGCGCTGTATCCCAACATCCCCACCTTTATCGACCAGGGCTATAACATCACCTACTTCACCTGGAGAGGTCTCGCCCTTCCCAAAGGCATAGACCCCGCCATCCGCGAAACCCTGACCAAGGCTTTCACCGCGGCCATGCAGGACCCCGAGTTTGTCGAGCAGGCCAAAAAAATGAATCTCGACCTTGCCTTCCTGCCCCCCGCGGAGTTCAACGCTTTCCTGAAAGAAAATTTTGACGCGGTAACAAAAACCATGAAGGCTATAGGCCTTGTAAATTAAAAAAGTTTGGCGCATCCGTCCGGCCTTTGGCCGGACGGACCGGACTTTCCGGGACTCCGCTGCCGCTCCGGCCGCTCGCGCGGCCGCTTTCAGCGTCCCTCCAATTCCTTGCGCGCCCACGGGCCTGCGCGGGCCCCGTATTTTTCCGGTTTGCTATTCTTCCTTTTTGAAAGGAGACTATTGTGAAAAAAGCGAATATCGTATGCGCTGTAACAGGAATGATTTTCAGCGTTGTCGCCTTTAGTATGACACTGTCTTTCAAACAGTTTCAGAACGTCCCCGTGGGGCCGGAGTTTTTTCCCCGGTATCTCGCCGCGGGGCTTTTTATCTGCTGCCTCGTCCTTCTTATCCAGCAGGTGAGGGCCGGTCTAAAAAATGACACCCCCGCTCCCACCATCAGCCTGAAAGACAAGGGCATGCAGCGGCTTTTGGCCGGCGCGGCCATCATAGTCATTTACGCCCTGTGCTGGGAACCTCTTGGCTTTATCGCGGCGACCCCCCTCGCGCTGTTCGGCCTGATGTTCCTTCTGGGCCTGCGCAGATACCCGGTTATGGTTATTTTTTCTCTCGCGGCGATGTTCGTTATTTTCGGCGCTTTCCGGTTTTTCCTCGGTATAGATATGCCTCTGGGAATTCTGGACAGCCTGCTGTAGGAGGCCAGGTATGGATTTCGGATTAATTTTCAGCAGCATAGCTCCGGTATTTGCCCCGGAAAATATTTTGTTTATTCTTTTGGGCGCTACAGGCGGAGTTCTTATCGGCTCCATTCCCGGCCTTACATCCACGATGGGCATAGCCCTTCTTATTCCTTTTACCTACGGAATGACGATTATCCCTTCGGTTGGGATGCTTTTGGGTATTTTCTGCGGCGCAATGTACGGCGGCTCCATCGCGGCCATTCTGATAAAAACCCCGGGAACGCCCGCCGCCGCGGCAACGCTTCTGGACGGCTACCCCATGGGGCAGAAAGGCGAAGCGGGCCGGGCCCTTGCCATCGCGCTTTTTTCGTCTTTTTGCGGCGGCATGATAGGCGCACTGCTTATGACATTCCTGAGTCCCTTTATCTCCCGCATGGCTCTCAAATTCGGGCCCGCGGAATTTTTTACCCTTGCCGTTTTCGGCCTGTCTGTTATTATTTCCATTTCCGGAAAAAGCCTGGTCAAGGGCCTTATCAGCGGCTTTTTCGGGCTTCTTATCGCGACTCTAGGCATGGACAAAGTATCCGGCTATCTGCGCTTTACGAGGCTTATAGGCTTTTACGAGGGCGTGCCCTTCATACCCGGCCTTATCGGGCTTTTCGCCCTTTCAGAAGTGTACGCCAATATTGAAAATATTCTGAAAAGCGAAAAGGTCACGGCGAAAATAAGCGGCGTTCTTCCCGGCTGGCAGGACATCAAGGCCATAGCCCGCTCCGTGGTTACAGGCGGCTTTATAGGCAGCTTTATAGGCGCCATTCCCGGAGCCGGCGGCGACATTGCCGCGTTTGTCTCATATTCCGAAGCCAAGCGTTCCAGCAAACATCCCGAAAAATTCGGTACGGGCATCCCCGAAGGCGTCGCCGCCGCAGAGGCGGCAAACAACGGCTGTACAGGCGGCGCTATGATCCCCATGCTTTCCCTCGGGGTTCCCGGCGACTCAAACACGGCCGTTCTTATGGGCGCGTTTATCCTTCAGGGTTTTCAGCCCGGCCCCATGATGTATGTGGAACACCTGGACATTATCTACGCGGTGTTCGCCTCCATGATGGTCGCGAACTTCGCGATGCTCATCGTGGGCATGTGCGGCGTAAAACTCTTCGCGAAGGTCATCTCCATAGAACGCAAACTCCTCATCCCCGCCATTATGGTGCTTTCCCTCGTGGGCTCCTACGCCATTAACCAGAATATGTTCGACGTGTATTTTGCCCTGGTTATGGGCGGCGTGGGCTATCTTTTACAGAAATACGAGTTTCCTTTAAGCCCCATTCTTCTGGCGCTTATTCTGGGACCCATGAGCGAGAGCAACCTCCGCCGTTTTATGCAGATAGACAACGGCCAGTTTTGGAGAATTTTTACCAAACCCATTTGCGTTATTTTTCTTGTCCTTGCCGTGGCTTCCATGATTGTCTCGGTAAGAAACCAGCGCAAAATCAACAAACGCGTTGCCCGGTCCGGCGGTGATGCGGCAGAATAAAGGCCGCCCGGCACTGCTGCTCGCGCTCATACTGCTTTTTCTTTTTCTGGTGAGCGCGGGCGGCGGGACGTATTTGTTTCATTTTGCCCTCGCGCGCAAAGGCCCCGCCCATGAGGAAAGCGCCGTGGACGCGGACGAACTGGCGGCGGAAAGCCGCACAGAGGGCCGCTCGTGGATGCGTTCGGCACCCTTTGAACGCCTTTCCATAAGGGCAAAAGACGGCGCGCGCCTTGCCGGTTACTATTTTACGGCCCCGCAAAGCGGCGGCCCTCCCCTGCGGCTTGCAGTTCTTGTTCACGGTTACGGAACAAACGCCTGGCTCATGGCCGACTACGCGCGGTTCTACCTTGACGCGGGTTTTGATGTTTTTGCTCCCGACAACCGCGCCCACGGGGCAAGCGAAGGCAATTGGATAGGCATGGGCCGGCTCGACAGGGACGATCTTTTGCGCTGGCTTGATCTGCTTATCGAAAAGGCGGGAAGCGGCTGCGAAATCGTGATGCACGGAATCTCCATGGGCGCTTCGGCCATTATGATGGCAAGCTCCGGCCTTCCCCCTCAGGTAAAATGCCTTATAGCAGACTGCGGCTACACCTCCGCCGGCGACGAGTTTGCCTGGCAGCTTGAACAAATGTTTGGGCTGCCGCCCTTTCCCCTTTTGTATATCGCGAGCCTTGAATCAAAAATTATCGCGGGCTACGGCTTTGCCGAAGCGAGCGCCCTGAAAGAAATCACAAAGTCGCGCGCGCCTGTATTTTTTATTCACGGCGCAGACGATGAGTTTAACCCCACATCCATGGCGCTCGAATTATACGCAGCGGCCTCCTGCGAAAAAGAGCTGTGGATAGTCCCCGGCGCAGAGCACGCGATGGCCTATTACGTAAACCCCGGCGAATACATACGGCGCGTTCTGGATTTCTGCGGGAAGTATCTCCGCGGGGCCGCCATAAAATGAGACAGCGCGCCCGGCCCAAAGCCCTCCCGTTTTTTACGGCTCCAGAAGGACCTTGTACAGAGGCTCCTTGCCCGACAACAGTTTGTCGAACCAGATTTGCCCTTCTTCCAGCGGCGCTACTTTGCTGATATACGGTTCTACTTTGATTCTGCCCGAACCAATCATATCCACGCAGTCCTGATACTCCCCGGCCGAAGCGCAGGAACCGTATATGGTAATTTCACGGGTAACCACATTCTGCAAACCGAAAGACGCCACAGGCGTAAGATTTCCGATAAGAATAAGTTTGCCGCCCTTGCGTACAAAGGACAAGGCCGTATTGGCTGTTTTATCCAGGCCCACAGCCTCAAAAACCGCGTCGGCCCCTTCGCCGCCTGTGTGGGACAGAATAATATCCAGGGCGTTTTCCTTTGCCGGATTGATAACAATATCCGCTCCGACTTTTTTCGCCATCTCAAGGCGCGCCTCGTTCATGTCTATCGCGATGAGGGTTCCGCAGCCGTTAAGCCGGGCGCACTGAATCGCCATAAGGCCGATAATGCCGCAGCCCTGAACCACAACCTTTTCATTTATTCGCAGGCGTCCCCGGTTTACCGCGTGCATGGAAATTGAAAGAGGCTCGATAAGCGCCCCCTGATGAAAGTTAACGGTGTCCGGCAGCTTGTAAAGAATCTGCTCCGGCAGGGTTACATACTCCGCCATGGCGCCGTGTTTTTTATATTCGCCGGGAGAAACTCCCACGACCATACGGTTTGAACAAAGATTGACCAGACCCTGAAGGCAGTATTTACAACTGTTACAGAACACAGTGGAATCGAAAGTTACCCTGTCGCCGACCTTGAATTTTGTTATCTCCCTGCCGGCCTCCTCAATAACCCCCGTGGCCTCATGTCCCATAATAATGGGAGGCTGCCTCCTGCCCGTATGCCCTGTCATTCCGTGAACATCGCTGCCGCAGATTCCGCAGGCCTTGACCCGCAGAAGCACCTCCTTAGGCTCCGGAACCGGTTTCGGAAAATCCTGAATTTCAAATTTATTCGGCGCAACATGTACCAGCGCTTTCATGTTAAACCTCCCTTTCAAGCTGACCTGTGATTTATCTTTAAGCATCATGATAAACCCCGCGGGGAAAGGATTCAAGTAGGCGATTTCCCCCGCATCGGCGGGGGAAATCGCCCCGGAAATTTGCGGTAAAGGTCACCAGCGTTCTTCAGGCTTGTCAACACAAGCTCCTGGTTAAAACGCAATTGCGCAGCAATTGCCGTGCTGGTTATGCCCCTTCCGCACATTTCCGTGAAAGCGCTCCCGCCGCAGGCGGGCGGAAATTGCGGTGTAAGCCCGCGGGGCGCAAGGGATTGAAGGGGCGCGAAGCGGCCGCGCCAGCGGCGGAACCCCCGGAAAGCCCGGTTTTTGCCGAGCAAAAATGCGCACGAATGACTACGGTTTTCATTTTGGAACCGGCTCATATATCGAGAAAAAGTAAATGCTGTTGCCATAGGCCAGCGCCGCGCCGTATTCCCTTCCCCCTGCTTTTCTGATATACTTGGCCGCATGACCGGCTGGCAGGAAGAAAAGTTCAACGAGGTGTTCGACAACGTCTACGCCACAACAAAGTACAGGCGTTTTATCGACCCGAAATTCGGGATTAAAGAACTGGAGCGGCTTTTGGAAACCCTGTATGTGAATGACGGGAACGATCAGAGCGGCAGGGGCAAGGTGGGAGACATTATCTGCGCCGCGACTATAGCGGCCCACGAGCAGGTTCTTGCGGAGTGGAAAAACGATGAAAAAACGGGAAGCGCGTAAAAAATGGTAATCGTACTTGAACATGATATTCGGTTAGAAGACAAAAACGAAATACGGTCTTTTCTTGAGGAAAAAGGCTACCAGATAAGGGAAATTGTCGGACAGGAAGAAACCATCCTGGGCGCGGTAGGCGCGGCAAAAGTTGACCCGCGCGAGGTGGAGCTTCTTCCCGGCGTCAAGACCGTTATTCCCATCAGCAAGCCGTACAAACTCGCTTCGCGGGAATTCAGAAAAGAGGACACCTGTGTAACCGTAGGGCCGGTAAAAATCGGCGGCCGCAGAATCGCCGTTATCGCGGGCCCCTGCGCGGTCGAGAGCCGCGCTCAGATTCTGGAAACGGCTCATATGCTGCGGGCTTCGGGAGCGGTTATGCTGCGGGGCGGGGCCTACAAACCGCGGACTTCGCCGTACTCGTTTCAGGGTCTGGGGGAGAAGGGCCTTCAGTACCTGAAAGAAGCAGGCGAGGCAACCGGCATGCCCGTTGTTACCGAAGTTGTCGCCACCGATCATATCGCGCTGATGCAAAACTACATCGATGTTTTTCAGATTGGCGCGCGGAATATGCAGAACTTTGAGCTTCTGAAACAGGTGGGAAAAACAGGAATGCCGGTGCTTCTCAAGCGCGGCCTTTCGGCGACCATAGAGGAATGGCTTATGGCCGCGGAGTACCTTCTGGCCCATGGCACGGACAATGTCATCCTCTGCGAACGAGGCATCCGCACTTTCGAGACCTACACCCGCAACACCCTTGACCTTTCGGCAATTCCCGTTGTAAAGAAACTGTCGCACCTTCCTGTTATCGTTGACCCCAGCCACGCCACGGGCATACGGGAAAAAGTCCTGCCCATGGGTCTGGCCGCCATTGCCGCGGGGGCCGACGGTCTTACTGTCGAGGTACACCCCGATCCCGCGAAGGCTCTTTCCGACGGCCCCCAAAGCCTCTACCCCAACCAGTTTGAAAAACTTATGCGCGATATTGAAGCCCTCTCCGCCGTTGTGGGAAAGGAAGTGGCCAAAATCCCGGCGATCCGGGAGGCCGGGGGCGCGGCGTTTTCAGTCTCTACCGGCCGAAGCGCCGGTTCGGGGGAAACTCTTGTGGCTTTTCAGGGTGAGACCGGCGCCTACAGCGAAACCGCACTGAAAGGGTTCTTCCACTTCGATGTAACAAGCCTGCCCTGTAAGAGCTTTGACGATATTTTTACATCGGTTCTGGACGGGAAGGCGCAGTACGGCATCATCCCCCTGGAGAACTCCCTCGCGGGTTCGGTTCACGAAAATTACGACCTTCTGCTGCGCTATCCCGACATCAAAATCGTGGGCGAAACAAAGCTGCGCATCATCCACAGCCTCATAGCCATCCCCGGCGCGGCGCTGGAAAATATTACACAAGTTTTCTCCCACCCGCAGGGGCTCGCGCAATGCCGCAGATTTCTGGACGACCACCCCGCCATGCAGAGGGCGTCTTTCTACGATACGGCCGGTTCGGTCGCCTTTATCGCGAAAGAAAACCGCAAAGACTACGCGGCCATCGCCAACAGGGAAGCCGCGGGAATCTACGGCATGCAGGTATTAAAAGAAGGTATAGAAACAAACCCTCACAACTACACGCGGTTCGCCATTATATCGCGGACAGAAAAAGAATCAGGAGAAAAACCCAACAAGGCCATTATCATTTTCTCCGCCCCCGACAGGCCCGGCGCCCTGTTCGCGTGCATGAAAGTCCTGTCGCAAAAAAACCTCAACCTGACAAAAATCGAGTCCCGCCCCATCGAAGGCAAGCCCTGGCAGTATCAGTTTTATATGGGCGTGGAAGTACCGGAAAACACAAACCTGTTTACCCAGGCGCTGGAAGAACTCAAAACCATCTCCGAAGACCCTCCCCGGATTTTGGGCATGTACAGGGTTTAGTACCCTATTTAAGCCAAAAATATATAAATGAAGACGTTAGAAATTAACCGCTGACCTCACGGAAAAGTTGAAAGAATGATAGTTTTACTTTAATTTGTTCTCGTTTCTTTGTCCGTGTCGTCTGTGTCGTCCGTGGTTTTCTTATCTTTATAGTATAAACAAGGTAATAGGTTTTCGTGGAATAAAAACCGAATATGTAGTATATTAAAGAAGGACGCTTGGTAAAAGGTCTGCTGGTTCCGCAGGGAAGCAGAAACAGGGGATCGCCGAAAGGGGTCCCGTATACGCTTAAAGTGAGGTGTAGTATGAGCGAAAGAAACGCTGTCGATTTAGGAAAGATCATGGATGAAATCTTTGAGAGGGCGGGAAAGGTCGGTTCCGCGCTGAAGCAGAATCTTTCCCTGAGTAAACTAGAAGAAAAAATCCGCACAAAGTGGGATGGAAATACGGATTATTATCCCTCCTATTCCTACCCGCCGCTGAATGTCTACATCAGGCCCGACAAAACCCTGGTGCTTGAGTTCGCCCTCGCGGGATTCAGCGAGAAAGATGTAGAGCTGGCCTTTCAGGGCGATTACATGATTTTTTCGGCAAGAGTGGAGCCTGAGATACTGCATGAGGAGGGGGTGAAATATTTCAAAAAACGCCTGCGCTTTAAAGACGTTACCGAGCAGCGTTACTATGTTCCCGATGATAAGTTTGACCGCGAAAAAGTATCCGCTGTTTTTAAGTACGGCGTCCTGAAGGTAGAGATCCCTCCCCGTGAAAATATCGTAAAGGTCGAGACTGTCAAAATAAAAATCGGGGAAGAAAAGACATCCTGAAAAAGTCCGTTTTTGCCGCCGCGCTGGGTATAATCATGGCTCTCGCGCTCGCGGGCGGCGGAGGAGAGGATATCTCCGCAGGGGCAGCCGCTCCGCCGCCTGTTGTTCTGCGCCTTGCGGATAACCAGCCGGAGGGGTATCCCACTGTTTTGGGCGACAGGGAGTTCGCGCGGCTTGCCGAAGAGCGTTCAGGCGGCCGCCTCAGAATTCAGGTCTATCCCCATGAACAGCTTGGGGACGAGAAATCGGTTATCGAACAGGTGCAGTTCGGCGGGATTGATTTTACGCGGGTTTCCATCAGCCCCCTCGCGTCCTTTAACCCCCTTCTGAACGCCCTGCAAATGCCCTATTTATACACAGACGCGCAGCACATGTGGAAGGTGCTGAACGGCGAAATCGGCGAATATTTTCTGGACTCAATGGAACGCAAGGGTTTTATCGGTCTCGGCTATTATGATTCGGGGGCGCGGTCTTTTTATACCAGCAAAAAACCCATACGAAGCGCGGCCGACCTGCGGGGCATGAAGATCCGCGTGCAGGAATCGCCCCTTATGATGGGTCTGGTCAGCGCTCTTGGCGCCGTGCCGACGCCCATGGCTTACGGGGATGTCTACAGGGCGCTTCAGACTAACGCCATAGACGGCGCGGAAAACAACTGGCCTTCCTACGAGTCTTCGCGCCATTACGAGGTTGCCGGATATTTTTCCATAAATGAGCATACGCGGGTTCCCGAAATGCTTATCGCCTCAAAGATCAGCATGGACAAATTTTCCGCCCGCGACCAGTTCCTTATAAAACAGGCGGCGAAAGACTCGCAGCCGCTGCAAATACAGGCCTGGGCGGACTACGAAAAGCAGTCCGAAACAAAAGTCCGCGAAGCCGGCTGCGTTATTACGCAGATACGAAACAAAACGGAGTTCGCCCAGGCCGTGCACTCGCTGTACGCGAGCCATCTCGACGCGGAAGGCAGACTCTGGACAGAAAAAATAGCCGCCGTTAAATAGTGTTTCCCGCGCGGTAATCCCGTGGGGCGCAGCCGTGATACCGGCGGAAGACGCGCGCGAAATAGTTGCCGTCTCTAAAGCCGCTGCGGCCGGCCGCTTCTTTTACGCCGGTTCCCTTTGCCAGAAGTTCCGCCGCGTTTTTTACGCGGATTTCTGTAAGATACGCGGCAAAGGAAGTTCCCAGATATTTGCGCAGCAGCTTGCCGAAATATTCGGGTTTTATTCCGACAAGGTTTGCCAGGGAATCCAGGCTTAGATTTTCCGCGTAGGCGGAGGCGATGTAATCCCTGACAAAGTCGAAAATTCTCCGGTACTTATCCTGCCTGTCCATTGCCACGGCGGCGCAGGCGGCGTCGATATAATCCATTAAATACGATTCCTGCATACCCAGACCGCTTTTTTGCGGGGCTTCGCGGAAAAAGCACGGTATATTTTGCTGTATCCCGTAGGAAAAAAGAAGCGTTACATCGTAGAGTTCCTGCCGCCGCACATCTCCGGAAGTGAAAGAGGTAATGGCGTCGACAATTTCATGGGCCAGCCGCCGGGCTTCCTCCTGCATGCCGTCCAGAGTCAGGCGGATCATCTGCTGAATCTGCTTCGCGCGGACTTCCGCGCCGGCCCGCGGACGCCGCGGGGTTTCGCCGAAACGGCAGAAGGACAGCCTGTAATGGACGGCGTCGGAATACGCCAGCGAAGCTGTCCGTATGGAATCAGCAATTCCGTTTAAAGACAGAAAAGGCTGGCCAGCGCCGAAAAACTGCCCCTTGGCCGACAGGGCGCAGGTTTGCCGTATTCCGTCCGCCGCCGCCTTGTGATTTTCGCAAAAGACCAGAAGGGTAATTCTGTCTACAGTGGGGAAATAGCAGATGCGCGCCTGCCGGCAGGCGTGGTGCTTCGTACACCGGGCCAGAGCGTCTTTGGGCGTAAAACCGCTGCACACCAGGGCAAGGCCCTGTTCGGCGGTAATGCCCTGAAGGCGGAAATACGAACTCATCGCATCTTCGGACACCTGGGCGAATTTTATTAAAACGAAAAACTCGCGGCTGAAAAGATTGACCACCGCCTCAAGATCGTTTCCGCGTTTGCGGGCCTGCTCCTTTTTTTCCTCCGCGGCAAGATCCGCGAGAAGTTTTTCCAGAAGCGCGCAGATGTCCTTGTTGACCGCGGGCTTGACCAGATAATCCCGGGCGCCGACGCGGATTGCCTCCTGCGCGAAGTCAAAGGAACTCCAGGCCGTAAGAAAAACAATTTTGCACCCGGGAAGCTCTTCCCTGATATGCTTCGCCGCTTGTATGCCGTCCATGCCGGGCATGCGGATATCCAGAAACGCGATATCCGGTTTTTCCGCGCGGGCCATCCTCAGCGCCTCTCTTCCGTTTTTGGCTTTTAGGCACCGCAGGGGAAAGCCTCCCCGGTTTACCACAAGCTCAATCGCGTCCCGTTCAAGCTGTTCGTCGTCGGCAATAAGCAGGGTATACATGGTTTACGGCGGGAACCCCGGCCCGGCGTGTTCCGCTTTTTTCCCGGCCTCCCCCGAGGGAGACCCCGCCGCGAGGGGCAGGGATATCCGTATTTCCGTACCTTTCTCCTCCGGGCCGCGTCCCGCGGTAATCTGCGCGCGGCCTCCGTAATACAGGCCCAGCCGCTCCCGCGCGTTTTTCATCCCAATATGCCCGGAACTCCTTCCCGGCGGGGCCTGCCGGAAATCCCCTGCCCGCTCCCGAAACGCCGGGCTTATGCCCACCCCCGTATCGGATACGGTAATGACAATCCTGCCGCCCTGCCGAAAAACCCGCACATGAACCTCTCCGCCCTCCTCCAGAGGTTCCAGGCCGTGAATAATCGCGTTTTCCACAAAGGGCTGAATTATAAGGGGAGGTATGCGCGTTTCGAGAAGGTCGTCAGGACAAAAAACGGAAAATCGTACCCTCTCGCCGAAGCGCGCCCGCTGTATAGCAAGATACTGGCCAACAAACTGGAGTTCCTCGCCCATGCAGACATCATCGCGGTATTCCAGGGTATAACGGAAAACCTGGGCCAGCTTTTCGATAAGATCCACCGTGGTATCCGCGCGCTCGAACAGGGCGGTGCGGCTGATGATGTTCAGGGTATTAAACAGAAAATGCGGATTGATTTGAGCCTGAAGCAGATGGAATCTGGCGCGGTCCAGCTCGCGTTTTGAGCGGGACTTTTCCAATTCCCGCTGATGCAGTTTCTTTTCCAGCTCCGCGTTGCGGGCGATGGTCTGTATCCATTCCCGCAGGCTCGCTTTCATCTGGTTCATGCTGCGCTCAAGAAAAACCAGTTCGTCCGGCCCGCGCAGCGCGATATCCGGCGTGTCGAGGTTCCCCCGTGTTATTTCCCCCGCGGTACGAACCATCTCGTTGATGGGGCGGATCAATACTTTTGTAAGGCGGTGAATGGCAAAAACCGAACACCCGACAATGAGCGCGATAACCCCGATTCCCCAGAAACGCAGCCGCCGCGCTTCCCGCTGTATCCGCGCCAAACCCTCGGCGTTGCTGGTTATGGTTGCCGAAAGATAGCGGTTGCACACATAATCAAGAAGATAATTGTAAACATTCATCGCCGAATAATAGTCTATGTACTCCTCCTGAGTGTATTCATTTTTCAGGGCGAGCTTGCCGCGGATTCCGGCAATATAGGTCAGGCCGTTGCCTATGCCGTTATAGAGAAAGTATTGTTCCTGCCCCTGGGTATACGGGGCGGCAAGCAATTCGAGGTTCGCGAGCAGTTTTTGCTCGACAGCTTTGTGTTCCGCCTGACCGGACTGCCCCGCCGGAAACGCCGCGAAAATGGCGCGGCTTTCGATAAGATCGGCCGTCAGTTCGTTGATGACGCTGTAGATATGCGTCTGATCGTGTACCCGCTCAAACATGGTGAACATTGCGGAAAACAATACCAGACCGGTTACCATAACCAGCAGCATCACGAGGAGAGTGTAAAAAAGAAGCTGCTGACGAAAGCCCCGCGGCCACGGGAGGCGGGCAGCGATTAAGGCGGGAATCAATTCCTTCATAACGGAAAACAGTATAGCACGCCTGAAAGCGCAGGTGAATCCCGCGTTTACTTTTTCCAGGCGCGGGCCGTTTCTCCGGAGCGTCATAGCGCGGGCAGGCGCAGAAGTTTATTTCATACTAAAGCTTTCGACCAGCATCATAATTGCTTCTTTACTCAACTTTAGAAAAAATAAAATTTTCCTCAGCAAAACGGATGTTGATAATGAAATTGAATTTTTAACAATGAACTACCCAAGAGCAAGCTCCGGGGTATTAAACCAACGCCTGCGAATAAAAATCATGAACAAATGAAGAATTCGGGAGGAAAAACCGCAGAGGACGCAGGTTCAGGATTACCCCGGATCGTTGCGGAAAAGCTCTTTCGGGAAGAGTATTTTCAGGGCTTCCAGAATTGTCCCGGCAAAGAAGAACTCCGTGGACGAGACAACTTCACGGGGAAGCTCGTCAAGGTCGTCGGCGTTTTCTCCGGGGAGGAGTATCCGCGCAATACCGTTTCTGTGGGCCGCCAGAACTTTTTCCTTTATTCCGCCCACGGGCAGAACCCGGCCGGCAAGGGTAATTTCTCCTGTCATGGCAAAACCAGGATTAACCGTTACCCCCGACAGGGCCGACAACACGGCCGCCGTCAATGTAATGCCCGCCGACGGACCGTCTTTGGGTATGGCGCCTTCGGGGACATGAATGTGAATATCCTTACCGCGTGAAAAATCAGGAGACAGCTTGAAACCGTCAGCGCGGGACCTGATGTAAGAAAAAGCCGTCAGCGCGCTTTCTTTCATAACATCGCCCAGATGCCCCGTGAGGATGAGTCCGGCGGAGCCTTCGAAAACCACAGCCTCCACAGGCAAAAGAGCGCCTCCCAGTTCTGTCCACGCAAGGCCGCAGGCAAGCCCGGCCCAGCTTTCCGTGAAAAACTTGTTCCGCTTAAACCGGGGATTTCCCAGATAACGGCGTACGCTTTTTGCGCTAATGGTCACGGAAAAAGGACGGGCGGGCGCTTCAGGAGCGGCGCGTGTTTGCGGCTGTTCCCCGGCGCTTTCGTTTTCAGCCCCGAATTCCTGAACGCCCTCAGGCGGGGCTGTATAAGAGGCTTCGCTTTCGACCGCCGCCTCTCCGCCGGGCCGCACGGTTTGCGGCTGCGCGGCGGCTGTTTGCAGAGCCGGTTCGGGTTTCGCGGCCTCAGCCTCAGGGCTTTGCGCGGCGGATTGGACCGTCAAAGGAAGTTCTCCGCCGGAGGGCGGGGGCGGGCGGGGGATGCGGCCTTTTCGTACAGCCTCACGGGCAATCTTGCGGATAACGTGGGCAATTTTCCTCTCAAGACCCCGCACCCCCGATTCCATTGTATGGCTGTGAATTATTTCGCGCACCGCGCTGCTTTTGAAATTGATAGCGGCCCAGTCAAGGCCGTTTTCGGCGATCTGCCGCGGCAAAAGAAAGCCTTCGGCGATTTTCAGTTTTTCATATTCGGTGTATCCGGGAACCTCAATAACCTCCATCCTGTCGCGCAGGGCATAGGGAATATTGTGGAGGCAGTTCGCCGTGGTTATAAACATCACATCCGAAAGGTCATAGGGAACTTCCAGATAATGATCCATGAATGTGGAGTTCTGCTGGGGGTCCAGCACTTCCAGCAGAGCCGAAGCCGGGTCTCCGCGGAAGTCGCTTGACATCTTGTCAATTTCATCCAGAAGAAAAACAGGGTTCCTGCTTGCGGATTTTCGCATGGACTGCAAAATTTTTCCCGGCAGAGCGCCTACATAGGTTTTCCTGTGGCCGCGTATCTCAGCCTCGTCCCGTACTCCCCCTAAAGACATGCGCACAAAGTTCCGCCCCAGGCAGCGCGCGAGCGAGCGCGCCAGCGAAGTCTTTCCGGTTCCCGGCGGCCCGACAAGGCACAGTATGGGGCCCTTCACTTTTTCCTTGAGCTGGCGCACGGCTATAAAGTCCAGAATGCGGTCCTTGGGTTTCTCAAGGCCGTAGTGGTCTTCGTCCAGAATGCGCGAGGCAGCCTCTATATCGCGGTTGTCCGCGGTCTTTTCGTTCCAGGGAAGATCGATAAACCATTCCGCGTAGGTACGCAGAATGCCCGCCTCCGGTGAAAACACCTGGAGCTTTTCAAGCCTGCGCAGCTCCTTCATGATCTTTTCGTGAGCTTCCAGGGGAAGATTTTTTTCCCTGATTTTCGCTTCCAGATCATTGACGCCCGTGGGGTCTTCCGGCTCCTGGCCCAATTCCTTGTTGATTTCTTTTATCTGTTCATGAAGAAAAAAATCCTTCTGGTTTTTCTCCATGCGTTTTTTTACCTGCGAGGAAATTTTCTGCTGTAGTTCAAGGATTTCGTTTTCCGCCATAAGGGTTTCGGCAAGTACGCGCAGGCGGTTTTCGGTATTCTCGGCGGCCAGAAGCTCCGCTTTTTTGTTGATTTTCAGGGGAACATGGGCGCAGACTATATCGACAAGCCTGTTCGGCGTGTGGGTTGTTCTTTCAACGCCGGCTGTGACATCGGCGGGAATTCTTTTGTTCAGCGCGGCGTAGGTTTTGAAATTCTCTTCTATGATGCGCATGAGGGACAGAATCATGGGAGACAGTTCTTCCGAACAGAAAATTTCTCTTGCTTCGACGCGGAAGTACTCGCCGCGCCGCGTGCAGGTTGAAATAACCGCCCTGTACTTTCCCTCTATAAGCACGCGGACGCTTTGGTCGGGCAGCTTCATAAGCTGAAGAATGTGTCCCACGCAGCCCGCGGCGTACAGGTCTTCTTCTCCGGGTTCCTGGACAATATTTTTCTGGCCCGCAAGAAAAACCCTGCGGTCGGTATCCATCGCCGCGGAAATGGCTGTCAGGGTAGAGCCGCGGCTGGTAAACACAGGGGCAACCATTCCGGGAAAAACAATAATATCCCGCAGGGGAATAAGAGGCATATCAGGGCTGGGCGCCCTCCCCAGGGCCTTGTCAAACAGTTTCATGCCGATTTCTTGATTAACTGAATCTCCGGCCGCTCAAGTTTTTCCACAACATCTTTTGTTATAACAACCCGTTTCTTGCCCTCAACAGAAGGGATCTCGTACATAATGTCGAGCATCAGGTCTTCCACTATGGCGCGTATTCCCCGCGCTCCGGTTTTGCGGCGTATTGCCTGTTGGGCGATGGCCTTGATCGCCTGCGGATCAAAGACAAGATCAACGCCGTCAAGACTTAAGGTAGCCTGATACTGTTTGATAACCGAATTTTTGGGCTCCCAGATGATTTTTTCCAGATCTTCTTCGGTCAGTTCCTTCAGGGGAACGCTGATGGGAAGACGGCCAACAAACTCGGGAATCAGGCCGAATCTGACAAGGTCGTCGGGATGCAGCTCGCGGAATATTTCTTCAAAGTTCTTCTCGGTTTTTTCGCGCACATCCGCTCCGAAGCCCAGGGGATGCTGGGAAATGCGGGATTCGATGATCCTGTCCAGGCCTACAAAGGCCCCTCCGCAGATGAAAAGGATATTGCGGGTATCAATGCGCAGCATTTCCTGATTGGGGTGCTTGCGTCCGCCCTGGGGCGGCACATTGGCCAGAGTCCCTTCAATGATTTTCAGAAGAGCCTGCTGGACGCCTTCGCCGGATACATCCCGCGTTATGGAAATATTCTCGCCCTTACGCGCTATTTTGTCGATTTCGTCGATATATACTATGCCCCGTTCGGCGGCTGAGATGTTATTGCCCGCGTTTTGAATCAGTTTCAGGAGGATGTTCTCAACATCCTCGCCGACGTAACCCGCCTCAGTCAGGGTCGTCGCGTCCGCGATGGCAAAGGGAACCTTCAGTTTTTTGGCGAGGGTTTTGGCGAGAAGCGTCTTTCCCGTACCCGTCGGCCCTATGATAAGGACATTGGCCTTTTCAAGCTCCACATCGTCCTTCTGCCGCGCCTGGTTCAGGGAAATGCGGCGGTAATGGTTATAAACAGCCACGGACAGGACTTTTTTCGCGTAATCCTGGCCGACGATATACCCGTCAAGGAATTCCTTTATCTCGCGGGGGCGGGGGGTGTCCTCAAGATATTCGCCGGTAAGGACATCTTCCTCATCGTCAAGAATTTTCTTGCAGACCGCGACGCACTCATCGCAGATATACACTCCCGGACCGGCGATAAGCCGCCGGGCGAAATCGGCGCTCTTTCCGCAGAAGGAGCACACTTTTACCGGATCATTTCGGGTTTTGCTCATTCTTTTCCCTCTTCATAACCTTGTCCGCGAGTCCGTAGGCGACAGCCTCTTCGGCCGACATAAAAAAGTCCCTCTCAAGGTCCGGGGCCACCTGTTCTGCGGTTTTGCCCGCGTGGCGCGCAAAGTAATTGATTGTAATAGTTTTAAGCCGCAAAATTTCCTTTGCCTGGACTTTTATATCGGAAACCTGCCCCTGAACCCCTCCCCAGGGCTGATGGATAAGAAGCCGCGAAGAGGGCAGGACATACCGTTTGCCCTGCGTCCCGCAGGCCAGAATCAGGGCCGCCATTGAAGCCGCCTGCCCCAGGCAGATTGTCTGCACATCCGGGCGTATATACTGAATCGTATCGTAAATCGCGAGACCCGCCGTAACAGATCCGCCGGGGGAGTTAATGTACAGGCTGATGTCCCGCTGCGGATCCTGGGATTCAAGAAAAAGAAGCTGGGCAACCACAAGATCGGCCGTCAGGTCCTGAATCTCCCCATCGATAAAAACGATTCTGTCTTTTAAAAGGCGGGAGTAAATATCGTAGGAACGCTCATTGCCTCCGGTTTGTTCTATGACGATGGGGACAAGCCCGTGCATCTGTTCGTTCATGTTACTGCTTTCCTCCCATGGCTTCGGTAAAACTGATTTCTTTTCCCGGCGCGATGGTATTTTTTTCCAGAAGCTGGTCAAAAAGTTTTTTCTCCTGCGCGTCATGACGGGCCATATCAATGAGATTATTTTTTATGTAATAGTCTTTGAGCTCTTCAAAACTCATGGACGCGCCTTCCGACTGCTCTTTGAAAAAAGCGTCAAGCTCTTCGTCGGAGATCTCGATTTTTTCGGCTTCAAGCATTTTCTGAATGCAGAGCTGGATTTTTAGGCTTTTTTCCGAGCGGGGCCGCCATTCGGCAAACAGGTCGTCCTTTGATTTGTTCTGTATTGTGAGCAGCTGCTCGATCTGCTCTTCTTTGATGCGAAACTGTCCGGCAAACTGCCGCCACAGGCGCTTCTGCTCCGCCCGGATCATGCTTTCAGGAAGGTCTATATTGGATTTCTCAACCACCTGATCCATCAGGGCGTCAACCGTCAAAGATCGCGTCCTTATCGCCGCGGATTCCTCCAGCCGTTTTTTGATGTCCTTTTTTAAATCATCCAGAGTCTCGTAGGCCTCGCTGATGTCCTTGGCCAGTTCGTCGTCGAGGTCGGGTTTCTTTTTCTCGCGCAGGCCGGTCAGTTCTATGACGAATTTCTTTGTCTGCCCCGCAAGGTCTTTTTCCCTGTAATCGGCCGGATAGCTTTTGGTTATGTTTTTTGTGTCGCCTTTTTTCATTCCCGCGAGTTCGGTGTCAATGCCGTATATATCATGGCCCGCGTCCACAACAAGGGGCATGTCCTGTTTTTTGGTGCCGGGAATTTCCGCTCCGGCCTCGTCAACTTCCCAGTAGTTTACCGTCGCGGAGTTCTCTTTTTCCGCCTGACCGTCTTTTTCAACGATAAAAGAGTTTTGCTCCACAAGAACATCCAGTTCGCGCTTCTCGTCGTCTTCGGTGATTTTAACCACAGGCTGTTCAATGTCGAGGCCCGTGTAGGGGCCGATTTCCACTTTGGGGAAGATGTCGTAGGCGACGGTAAACTGAAAGTCATCGTCGAAGGAAAGCTTGTAATCGTCCTGAAGCTCAGGCGTTTCGTAGGTCGCGGGCTTCTCTTCGATTTCCTCAAAAACGGTTTTCAAACTGTCTTCAACGATTTTTTGGGCGGCCTCGGCCTTGAGGCCCTCTCCGAATTTTCGTTCCACAACGGCGGGCGGAACCTTACCCGGACGGAATCCCGGCAGCCGGATTGTTTTCGAATAATCATCCAGCAGCTTGTGATACTCCTTCCCCACGGCTTCCTTTTCGATAGTCAGGGAGAGTTTGACCCGGGAGTGTTCGAGGTGAGTGATTTCTTTGTTTTTTATCACGGCTTTTTCCTTCTGTTTCTAAATATGCGGACATTTCCGGCATGAGAACCCCGTGCCTGTCAACAGTTCCGCCAACCAGAAAAAAAGGCGACCTGATCCAGATCGCCTGCGAAAAAAAGCGGGAAACGGGACTTGAACCCGCGACATCCACCTTGGCAAGGTGGAGCTCTACCACTGAGCTATTCCCGCACGATACGAGTGGCGCAGCCTGCGGTTCAAGTCCCTTCTCTCGCTTTGCGAGAGAAGGGACTTGAACCCTTACGCCTAAGGCACCAGATCCTAAGTCTGGCGTGTCTGCCAATTTCACCACTCTCGCAGATGTTATAAAAAACCAGCCCCTTTGTCAAGAGTCTCTTCCGCTGTGCGCAGGATAAATAGTATACGTTTTAAGAAGAAATGTCAATGAGGCAACTTTTCCCGCATCGGCGGGAAAAGTTGCCCCGGAAATTGCGGTGAAGGCCACCAGTAGTCTACAGGCGACACAACAAAGCTCCTGGTTAAAACGCAATTGCGAAGCAATTGCCGTGACGGTTATGCCCCGTCCGCACATTTCCGTGATAGTGTCCCCGCGGGTAGGCGGGCGGAAATTGCGGTAAGTGTCACCAGTGTACTTCCTGCTTGGCCGCAGAGCCCCTGGTTAAAACGCAATTGCGAAGCAATTGCCGTGACGGTTATGCCCCCGAAAAGCCGGCGTACAGCCTGCCTAAAAGGCAGTCTGCCGGGGTATAACGGCAGGGGCTTTCGTATACGCCGGGCCGGTTTGCCCTATTTTGCAAGCGCACAGCTTCGCCGCAAAAAAGGCGCACGGAAAAAATTGATGCACCCCGCCGGAAAGTTTTGGTTGACAAACGTGCAGCGCTGTATCAATAATAAAATGAATAAAGTCATTACGCCGGAATATGCCTATTGAATCGAAATGGAGGAAATAAACATGATTATTGACGCGCACGCTCATCTGGGGATAGACCTTGTATTTGAGGAGGTCAGGACCGAAGCGGAAATGATGGCGATGATGGACGCGAATAAGGTAGACGCCAGCATTTTGCAGGGAATGTTCGGCCACATCTACCTTGATGAGATACAGGACAACCATAACAGAATAGCCAACCTTGCCAAACAGAACCCCAAGCGGATATTCGGAATGATTACAATGACCCCCTATCTGCATGAGGCGGATTTTTACAACGAGGCCAAACGCTGCGTGAAGGAGCTTGGTTTTGTTGCCATGAAACTGCATCCTATGGCCTTCGCCTGTTCTCCCCTAAACGTGCGGGCGGAAATGATGTGGAAGATCTGCGATGAGCTGGGAATCCCCATTATGGTTCATACCGGCGCAGGCGTACCCCTGTCCCTTCCTTCCTCGGTTATTACGCGCTGTAAACAGTTTCCCCATGTTCCCTGTGTTCTGGCCCATTCGGGTATGGTAATTTATGCCGACGAGACGTTCCTCGCCCTGCGCGAATGTCCCAACGTCTACATGGAAACATCATGGACAATGCCGCAGCATATTATCCATGCTGTTAAGACCTTCGGAGCGGAACGCGTTCTCTTTGCCGCCGACGAAATCACAAATGTCGCGACGGAAATCGGCAAATACAATTCGCTCCCCATCAGCGACAGCGACAGGGAACAGTGTCTGTGGCGTACAGCCAATACCGTGTTCAGGCTGGGTTTTTGAAAATTAACAACTGAGCCGGTTCCAAAATAAAAACCGTAATCATTCGCGCGCATTTTTTGCGGCAAAGCCGCAAAAAACCGGGCTTTCCGGGGGTTCCGCCGCTGGTGCGGCCGCTGCGCGCCCCTGCAATCCCTTGCGCCCCACGGGCTTTTTGCAATTTTGGAACCAGCTCAATAGTATTCCATTTCGGAAAATCCGCGGGTATCATCCGCCATTGGCAGCCGCTTTTCAATAAGTACAGCAGCCCGCAAAAAACATCATACAGATCAATTTTCCGCGGCTTTGTTGTTTTTCGGGCGCTTTCAAGGTCCGCCCTGATAATT
>JAISQU010000105.1 GCA_031274005.1 Spirochaetales bacterium | reverse complement strand
AAAAGCCCCTGCCGTTATACCCCGGCAGCCTGCCTTTAGGCAGGCTGTACGCCGGCTTTCCGGGGGTTCCGCCGCTGGCGCGGCCGCTTCGCGCCCCTTCAATCCCATTGCGCCCCACGGCCTTTTTGAACTTTGCGCAGTCTCATTTCTTAAAACTCCGCGGTTTCGATAGTTTTCCGAAGGCTAAAAAAGTAAACGCTGATGCCTCGCGCAATCACGGAAATCGCGGACGGGGCATAACCGGAACGGCGCGCGCTCGGCGCGCGCGATACATTCAGGAGCTTTGTTGTGCCGCCTGCAGAGTACTGGTGGCCTTTCCCGCAATTTCCGGGCCGGGATGCGGTTCGCATAAGTGAACCGCATCCCGGCTACCTCTTGATTCAAAATCCTGATGCTGCTATTATCTTATATGTCCTATTGTTAAACTAGGGTATTGCAAGCCTTTTCTGCCGCCGGCGGAGGGATGCTTGCTCCAAAAATTATGATTCAGGAGGATTTCGAAATCATGCGAAAACGAAACTCATCAAAAGCGCCAAGCGCCTTCATGACTCTCATTGGCCTTGCCCTGCTTTTTGTGTCCTGCGGAGAAAAAACAGAGGTAAGGGTATCGGGTCCCAAGATTGTGAATGTGGGCATTACCAACGATCCCGGTACGGTGAACCCTGTGGTGGTCAATAATACGGCTGCCAGAGAGGTAGTCAGGCTGCTCTATATGCCCCTGACGGCGGTAACTGAGGACCTCGGGTTCAGCTACAGGGTCGCGGAAAGTATTGCCACATCGGACAATAAAATTTTCACGGTAAAGGTTAACCAAAAAGTAAAGTGGACCGACGGGAAGCCCGTCACCGCGGACGATGTGGTTTTTTCGTTTAACACATACACAAACCCAAGCGCCGGAACTCATGAGCCCAGCACCTTCAATCTGATTGTCGGGACAACCGAAGCCGGTCTTAGTGAAAGCGGTTCTGCGCTTTCCGGGGTAAAGAAGATTGACGATTATACATTGAGTGTGGAAGTGAAATACCCGATTACGCTGGATATTTTTAACCTGACCCTCGGAAGTTTGTGGACGATTCCGAAACATATATTTGAAAACGAGCCTGTGGAAAATTTGAAAACGAACCCTCTTCTGCAAAATCCCAAAGTGACCAACGGCCCTTTTCTATTCAAGGAGTATGTGGCGGCCTCCCACCTTTCTCTCCAGGCGAATAAGGACTATTACCTGGGCTCTCCCCTGTTGGACTCTATCAATTTTAAAATTCTCAGCGGTTCCCAGATTACCGCCCAGCTTGAGAGCGGTGAGATTGATATGAATTTTCCCCTGGTGGGAAATATCCCCAGTGATGATTATGAGAGGATACGGGGCATTCCTCATTTGCGCTCCGAGCAGGGCGTACCCAGTAATGTCCAGGTGCTTTTCATCAATAACCGGGTCATTAATAATCTCAAAGTCCGGCAGGCCATGGATCTCGCGATAGACCGGGAAGGAATTCTGAAAAACATTCTGAAAGGCGAAGGCTATATTTCAAAAACCCCGGTTACCAACAGAATTCAATATTGGAACGAGGCGGCGGCAAAGTGGACCTATGATCCTGACCAGGCGCGCAGGCTGGTGGACGAATCCGGCTGGGATAAATCGAAAAAGATCGTCTTTGCCCTGCCGGCCGGAAACTCTACACGCGAAAAGGTTGGAACCATTCTGGTAGAGAGTTTCAACGCCATAGGCCTCAATGTGGTTATCGAAAAGGCTGATTTTGCCACAACCCTGAGAAAGGTACAGCACTGCGATTATGATCTTTCGATAATCGGGGTTCCCGATGTTCCTTTTAATGTTATTCGTTATGTGCGGGTTTATGTGGGAACTAAATATACCTGGACCGGCTATTCAAATCCCGAGGCGGACAAGATGGTAGATACCATAATGACCAGTGTGGATAACGCGGTTCTCAAAGATACATATTACAAGTTGCAGCAGCTTATAGCCGATGAGTCCCCGGTAGCCGGTGTATATTCGGAACTGGCTCTTCGCGCTATAAATAAGCGGGTCAAATATGGTGAGCTCAAAGAGTATGGCGCTTTTCTTGATGTAGAGAAGTGGGATGTGGAGTAACTCATGCCCGAACCCCTTCTGGAGGTGGAGAACCTCCGTGTTTTGTTTGAAGGAGAAAGCGGAACATCCGTCGGGGTGAGCGACGTGAGCTTTACCCTTCGGGAAGGGGTTAATCTGGCCCTTATAGGAGAATCCGGAAGCGGTAAAAGTGTTACATCCCTTTCCTGTATGGGCCTTTTGGGCAGAAATGCCGGAATAAGCAGGGGGCGCGTTGTTTTTAGGGGGCAGGATATTACCGGCGCGCCGGAAAAACAGATGCGCGCTATCAGGGGAAAACTGATTTCCATGATTTTTCAGGAGCCCATGACAAGCCTTAATCCGGTTTTATCCATAGGGTTTCAGCTTGGAGAGCCGCTGCGGCTGCATACCGCTTTGAAGGCTTCCCGCATACGGGAAAGATCCCGGGAACTGCTTGAACAGGTGGGAATCGCCGGCGCGGAAAAGGTTCTGCGCGGTTATCCTCACGAGCTGTCCGGGGGTATGCGCCAGCGGGTCATGATCGCCATGGCTCTGGCATGCAGCCCTCGGCTGCTCATCGCCGACGAACCAACCACCGCCCTGGATGTTACTATTCAGGCTCAAATACTTACGCTGCTGAAGAGACTCCAGGAGGAAACGGGCATCACGATTTTAATCGTCACCCATGACTTTGGCGTAGTGGCGGAAATGGCCGGCGAGGTGGTGGTGATGTATGCCGGACTGGCAATGGAGTCGGGAAAGGTCGAAGAAATTTTTGAACATCCCCTGCATCCTTATACTGAGGGCCTGCTTAAATCCATCATCCCGCTGGATGCATCGGAAAAAACATCCCTGCACTCTATACCGGGAGTGGTTTCGCCTATTTCTCTTGAACAAAAAGGCTGTTCGTTTCATGAGCGTTGTCCTTATGCCGCCGGCAAGTGCCGCAGCGAACAGCCCGCCCTGCGTGAAAAACATCCGGGGCATTTTGTTCGCTGCTTTCTGGATGCGGGTCTGTAAGAGATATGGCGCAGCCCCTGGTCGAACTGAAAAACCTTAAAATCCATTACCCTGTCCGGGGAGGCGTTTTTTTCCGGATAAAAAATCATGTCAAAGCCGTGGATGGCGTATCCTTGAGTATCTATCCCAACGAGACCCTTGGTCTGGTGGGGGAATCCGGCTGCGGCAAGTCAACCATCGGCCGCGGAATTATGCGGCTCGAACAGATCAGCGCCGGGCAGATATACTTTGAAGGACAGGACATCTCCCGCTATTCACGCCGGCAGATGCGTCCGCTTTGGAAAAAGATGCAGATGGTTTTTCAGGATCCTTATTCATCCCTGAACCCCCGTAAAACCGTGGGGAACGCCCTGGCGGAGATTTTAAGAGTTCATCATATTGTTCCTGACAGGGGGATTCCCGGGGAAATAGAGCGCATCATGAATCTGATCGGCCTGTCGCCGGATTTGAAACGCCGGTTTCCGCACGAGTTTTCCGGCGGTCAGCGTCAGAGGATCAACATAGCCAAAGCCTTAACCATGCGGCCCAGGCTTTTGATTTGCGACGAGGCTATATCTGCGCTGGATGTTTCCATTCAGGCCCAGATACTCACTTTGTTCACGGAACTGCGTTCGCGCCTGGGGCTTACCTATCTTTTTATTGCCCACGGGCTGGGCGCGGTCAAGTACATGAGCGACCGTATAGCGGTAATGTACCTGGGAAAAATCGTGGAGCTTGCGCCTGCGCAGGGGATATTCGCCGATCCCCGGCATCCCTATACCCAGGCTCTGCTCAGCGCTTATCCTGATCCCAATCCGCGAAACCGCGGCGGAAAAAAAATAGTCCTGACCGGCCAGGTTCCGAACCCGGCGGACCCTCCCCCGGGCTGCGGTTTCCACACGCGCTGTCCCTTTGCCGGGAATATCTGTTCGTCTGAAACGCCTGATCTGAAAAACGATGGCGGCCATTTTACCGCTTGCCACTTTCGTATTCATCCGTCAGACTGGTTTGAGGTAAAGCAATGAAAAACTATATCATCCGGCGTCTGCTTATCATGATTCCTATTCTTATCGGGGTTTCTTTTGTCGTTTTTTTTATCATTCATCTGGCGCCCGGAAGCCCTGTTGATTTGATGATCAGCCCCACTATGACTCCTGAATCCAGAGCCGCTCTGGAGCACAATTTGGGGCTGGACGCGCCCCTGTACCGTCAATACTTTACCTGGCTGGGTAATGTGATTCGTGGCAATCTGGGGTATTCTTTTACATCCTACCGGCCTGTGGCGGAGGTTATCGCTGAGAGAATCCCCGCTACCTTCCTGCTCATGGGAAGCGCTTTTGTGGCGGGGCTGCTTATCGCCATTCCTTTGGGTGTGGCGAGTTCGCTCAAACCCCATTCATTATTTGACTACGGCGCTACCTTTTTGGCCTTTTTTGGCGTATCGGCCCCCAACTTTTTCCTTGGGCTGGGACTTATCTTCATTTTCTGCATCAAACTCCGCTGGTTTCCTTCCAGCGGAATGTTTACTTTAGGCGGGGGCGGCGGCGTCCTTGACGCGGCAAGACACATGGTTCTGCCCGGCGCCGTATTGACTATCAACATATCCGGCCGCTTTATCCGCTACATCCGTTCATCCATGCTGGATATTCTGCATCAGGATTATCTGAGGACGGCCGCCGCAAAAGGAGTTCCCTTTTTTTCCCGTATAAGCATCCATGCTTTTCGTAACGCGCTTTTGCCCCTCATAACCCTGGCGGGTCTTGAGATTCCGACTCTTCTGAGCGGCGCCGTAGTTACGGAACAAATTTTCGCCTGGCCCGGCATAGGACGGCTCACTATGGATTCCATACTTCTTCGGGATTATCCGGTGCTGATGGGTCTGAACATGATGAGCGCGATGATGGTGCTCCTGGCAAGCCTCATCACGGACATACTCTACGGGATAGCGGATCCCCGGATAAAGTACCGCTAAGGAAAGGCCACTATGGTTCAGGTTTCTTACGGACAGAGCGGCGCGGGGCGCATTTGGCGGCGGTTCAGAAATCACAAACTCGCGGTGATGGGACTGGCCGTTATCATAATGCTGGTTTTTTGCGCTCTTTTTGCGCCTTTTATCGCGCCGCACGAACCCACAAAAATTGGTAAAGAATTTGAATCGCCGCCTTCGGGGCAATATCTTCTGGGAACCGATCAGGTGGGCCGCGATGTCCTTTCGCGGCTGATCTTCGCGGCCAGGATTTCGCTTTCCGTAGGAATCGGCGCCACCGCGATTGCTACTCTTTGGGGAATCCTTCTGGGCCTTGAAGCCGGATATTTTGGCGGAATAACAGACATGTTCATTATGCGTATAGCCGATGTGTTCATGTCTTTTCCTATGCTGATTCTTATCATGGTTGTAAGCAGTATCGTGGGTTCGGGGCTGAGCCGCATTATCTTTATTATGGGAGTTCTGGGCTGGCCTCAGGTGGCGCGGCTTGTGCGGGGCAATGTCCTTTCCATCAAGGAAATGGATTATACCAAGTCCGCGGTGACTCTGGGCTTCACGACTCAACGTATTCTCTTTCTGCATATCCTGCCCAACACCATCAGCCCCATTCTGGTACAGGCTACCTTTGGCGTTGCCCGCGCGATTATCATGGAATCGGCTTTGAGCTTTTTGGGGCTGGGCGTCAACCCGCCTGCCGCGAGTTGGGGGAATATGCTTACCGACGCCCAGTCTCTGACTACTTTGACCGAACGGCCCTGGCTTTGGCTGCCGCCGGGGATTATGATTTTGCTGAGCGTCCTGGCTTTCAATTTTGTCGGCGACGGGCTTCGGGACGCTTTGGATCCCAAATCAATAGAATAAGGGGAACATGAAAGATGAGCGTATTGCAGGAATTAACGGCGGGTATTGAGAACCAGATGCGGGAAGTATGGCGGCATCTTCACCGGAATCCCGAACTGAGCATGAAAGAGTACCATACCGCCGATTACATAGAAGAGCTTCTGCGCGAGAGCGTTACGGATGGCAGAATAAAACGGGTGGGCAAGACAGGCATCTGGGTTGAGCTTGCGGGAAAAGCCCCTGCAGCGGGTACGGAAACCATTTTTGCCCTGAGGGGCGATATGGACGCCCTGCCCATACAGGAAGAAAATGATCTGCCTTACAAGTCCGCTGTGCCCGGAGTCATGCATGCCTGCGGTCATGACGTACATACCGCAGCGCTTCTCGGAGCGGTGAAAGTTCTGCAGCATTACCTTGACCGGATACCCGGAAAGCTCTGGTTCTTCTTCCAGCCGGGGGAAGAAACCCTGTCGGGGGCGTTGACCTTCCTTGAAGACCCCGATATAGACTTCGGCAAGCTCTCGGGCATTGCGGGAGTCCATGTAGCGGGGGATCTGGACGCCGGCAAGGTGCGGCTTAAAGAAGGGCCTGTCCTGGCCAGCGCCGATTTGATCAAAATTCGCGTCACCGGACAGGACGGCCACGCGGCCTATCCGCATAACACGCGGGACCCCATTGTCGCCGCCGCCCATCTTATCGTAGAGCTCCAGACACTGGTTTCCCGTGAAGTAAATCCCCTGGATTCCGCAGTGCTATCCCTCGGCCTTATCCGGGGAGGAACCAAGGACAATATCATCGCCAGGGATGTTTACATTGAGGGCACGCTGCGTACTCTGGACAAGGAAGTCAGAACTTCCCTACAGGACTCCATACGCCGGGTCAGCAGGGGCGTTGCTTTGGCCCTGCGGGTTTCTATCGATGTGGAAATTGAAAACGGCGCCTTGCCTCTGATTAACGATTCCGGCATGGTCAAAATTGCCGTAAACGGTTTGGAAAAGACTTTCGGCGCCGGCAATGTGGTTTTCGCGAAATACCCCAGAATGGGAGGCGAGGACTTTTCCTATTTTACCGACAAGGTTCCGGGGGTTTTTATCTTCATCGGCGCAAAGACTCAGGGCGGTAAATCCGTCATAGGCCATACCGTTGAATTCTATACCGACCCCCAGTCCGTAAAATCCGGCATCCTCGCATTCTGTTCCTTTGCTCTGGAAGCCTTTGGCATAGATCCCTAACCGCGTTTGCCCGCGGGGCCGGAATCCGAATTATAAGGAGATTTTGAACAGGCTCTTAGGAAAACTTGAAAGCCTTTCCGCCGCCGCCGGGGAATTGGGAATGAACGCCGGAGCCGCTCTTACAGGAGAATTCTGCGATGCCCTGCGGCTTTAGCGGACACAGGAAACCGGCGATGGATACGAAAGGGTTGTTACGCTTTTATGCGCTCTCGATTTTTATGCCAAAAATGTAATGGGGAACATATAGTGGTACGGGAGGAGTGAAGGCTCAAGCCGGCCCGCAAACAAGGCATTAAGAAGAAAACCCGCGATCAGGCGAGTAAGGGTTTTCGTTACACAAGCTAACCGCGGCCGGAATGCACCGGCAAGCGGCGTTTTCTCCCGTAATTTTTGTTATGAGTTGTTCGGAAACTAAAGTTTCCGAACAACTCTAGTGATACTCCAAAATCCTTTTCGGTCGCTTCCCGTTCGCGTAAGCACACCGCCTTCGGTGAGCTGTTTTAAAATCCTCTGCACCTGTCGTGAACTTAGCCCAATTGCCGAAGCAATTTTAGCGGCGGAAACAGTACCGTCAATACGTATCATTTTTATAATTTTATACGTATTTCCGGTTTCGACATTATCTACGACATTATCTACGACATTATCTACGACATATTCTGTACTATTTACGACATCCATGACATACCCGACATTGTCAATGGCAGCCGCAGTCCTGGAAAAAACGACCGTAAAATATTCATTAATCTCAAATTCCGGCGCTTTCAGGTGCGCGTTTTCCATGGCAATTCTCATTCGGTTTATTCCGGTACCCATTTTTTCGATATAATGATTTCTATGCAGCAGGCTCGCGATGACAGGATTACGGGCAACGCTTGCACTGCCAAAATTTTTAGCGGTTATGCCCTTCGGAACGCCGCCGGGATTGGTAATTTCTATCCGGTCATCATAGATTTCCACCATGACATGAGCGCCCATTTCAAAATAGTCCCTGTGACAGACCGCGTTTATTACGGCTTCCCGCAGCGCCTCCTCGGGCAGTTCCAAAATATCTGTGCGCCTGAGACTTCTAATCTCATAACGCAGATTCAAGTGTTTCTTTAAGAAAAGAACAGCGTTTTCTATATTTTCAATTATGCCGCCATTTAATTCCTTGGCGTCAAGTATATTTACCTTTTGCGCTCCCTTAAACAAAACACATACAATCTTCGCGTGTTCATAAAAAATATCCTGAGTATTATCACGAAAAAACAAAGCTCCCGCATTGGTATAGACAAGATTCTTTCCTGAATAATCGGCGCAGCCTAAATTAACAAGAATTGATTCAAAAGGCAGTACATTGCTTATGCCCGCTCCCCTGAGATATTTTTGGTATTCAGCTTCGTTGAAATTATCTTTAATTTGAAATCGTGCATTTACAATCGAATCATACCGCGCCTTTCCCTCTGTTTGAAGAAATTCTACGATGCTGTTCCTGTCCAGTTTTTGCGAATTGGGACCGGAGCGCAGATAAAATCCCCTGGCGCAGGAATAGGGTTTGTTTGTTCCTTCCGGTACGGTAACGACAATGATATTCTGGTATACCATAATATCAACGGTAAGAGGGGGTTCAATTTGATTTATGGTATCCTGAATTCTTGAACGGGCGGCGTTACTTGTTTCGGTTCCTGTAATTCTTCCCTTATCATCAATTCCAATAAATACTCTGCCCCCCGCGGCGTTTGCGAAGGCGCATACTTCCGACGCAAGAGTTTTATCCGGACTTTCTTTGAACTCTACTGTATAAGATTCCCCCTCATTGAGGATTACGTCAAAATCCTTAATGCCCCGCTTCATTATTACCTCTCATCTCTCCAATCTCCGGGATAGGTTTGCATTTGTCATTTTATATTTTATAACAAAAGCATTGTTAAAGGATAGATGATAGTGTTCCCGCCGTAAGCGCAACAGACTCCCGGGGCAACAGCAGTTACCCCCACTATAGAGAATCAGATTACATAAAATGCAAAAATTCCATGGGGCGGCAGCCGGTCAGCGGCTTTTTCGGTTTAGTGGTTTTTATCTCTCGAGTTTTTTATCCAATCAGGATACTATTGAGGAAGAGGACGATATGACCGAAAAAACATACGAGTTTCTTCATTTTGACGGAACCCTGATCGATTACGAAGCGGCCCGGTATTTTCCCGCGTACCAGAAAATCAATCTGCGTTTGTGGGAGGAGTTTGAAAAAGGAAAAATCACGACGCGGGACCTGCGGATACAACGCTTCCGCGAACTTTTTGAGGCCTGCGCGCTGGACGCCGACCCGCAGGAAATGTCACGGATTTATATAGCAAACCAGGCGGAAGCGGTTTTTCTTTTTGGTGACGCGCTGCCTCTGCTTGAGGCCCTGCATTCCCGCTGCAAGCTGGGAGTTATTACAAACGGATTAAAGGAAATCCAGAGAAAGCGGCTTACGCTGGCCGGCCTGGACAAATATCTTGATTCGCAAGCGGGTCCATACCCCGCCCTTCAGGGCGTGTTGAACCCGGTTAAATCTTGTTTATAGGGGGTATGGACCCGCATAAAATCCATACCTC
>JAISQU010000081.1 GCA_031274005.1 Spirochaetales bacterium | reverse complement strand
GATGATTTTGTTCGCGCTATTAAATCCGGGGAAGTCTCGCGGGATTTCACGGCTTTCCATGACGGTATCGTGATGATTGAAAAACAGCTTGCCAGCCTTCTTGAGCGCAAGTGGGGGTTAAAGCGTTTTGATTCGGTGGGCGAGGAATTTGACCCCCGGAAGCACGAGGCCCTTTACAGCGAGGAGCGGCCGGATCACGAGGTTTCCATGGTGCTGGAAGATTACATGACAGGATTCACGCTTCATGATAAGATACTCAGGGCGGCGAAAGTGAAAATTTCCATGCCCGGCACGACGGACAGCGCGGGCGTAACAGATGAAAATAAAAATGCCGGAACTCCGGAAAATCCGGAGTCTGAAGGTTAAAGGAGTATGGTATGGGAAGGATAATCGGAATTGACCTGGGGACAACGAATTCATGCGTTGCCGTAATGGAAGGAGGCGAGCCGGTTGTAATTCAGAACGCGGAGGGCGCCCGGACGACGCCATCCATTGTCGCGTTTACAGCCAAGGGGGAAAGGCTTGTTGGTCAGCCGGCGAAGAACCAGATGATCACGAACCCCGAAAACACAATTTATTCAATTAAAAGGTTTATGGGCCGCCGGACGTCTGAGGTGCCTGAGGAGATCCGCATGGTTCCCTACAAAATCGTGGAGGACTCTTCGGGAGGCGCCCGTGTGCAGGCGACAGACAAGCAGTATTCGCCGCCGGAGATTTCCGCGGCCATTCTGCAAAAAATGAAGGAAACCGCCGAGGATTATCTGGGCGAGCCGGTTACCGAGGCGGTTATTACCGTGCCCGCGTATTTTAACGACTCCCAGCGCCAGGCGACAAAGGACGCGGGCCGCATAGCGGGCCTGGAGGTAAAGCGCATCGTCAACGAACCGACGGCGGCCGCTTTGGCCTACGGTTTCGGCAAAGAGAAAAAAGACGAGAAGATAGCGGTCTACGATCTGGGCGGGGGAACTTTCGATATTTCCATCCTCGAACTCGGGGACGGGGTTTTTGAGGTAAAATCCACCAACGGCGACACTCACCTGGGCGGCGACAACTTCGACCAGCGCGTCATGGACTGGCTTATTTCCAGCTTTAAGCAGGACTACGGCATTGACCTTTCACAGGACCGCATGGCCCTGCAAAGGCTCAAGGAGGCCGCGGAAAAAGCGAAGCGGGAACTTTCCACGACCCAGAGTACGGAAATCAATCTGCCCTTTATTACGGCGGACTCATCCGGCCCCAAGCATCTTTTGTATACCTTAAGCCGGGCGAAGCTCGAACAGCTTATAGGCGATCTTATCGAAAAGACCCGCGGGCCGGTTATGCAGGCCCTGCAGGACGCGAAACTCAAGCCTTCCGACATTGACGAGGTTGTTCTTGTGGGCGGTTCCATCCGTATCCCCGCGGTTCAGGCCCTGGTGAAAGAGATGTTCGGCGGCAAGGAACCGCACAGGGGCGTTAACCCCGATGAGGTTGTGGCGGTCGGCGCGGCCATTCAGGGCGGTATTCTGGGCGGCGATGTTAAAGACGTTCTTCTTCTTGACGTAACGCCCCTGTCTCTGGGTATAGAGACTCTGGGCGGGGTTTTTACGCGGCTTATCGACCGCAACACGACGATTCCCGCGAAGAAGGCCCAGCCTTTCTCCACGGCGACGGATAACCAGACCGCGGTGTCCATCCACGTCCTTCAGGGCGAGCGCGATATGGCCAGCCAGAACCGTACCCTGGGCCGTTTTGATTTGACAGATATTCCGCCCGCTCCGCGGGGAGTGCCGCAGATTGAGGTTACCTTCGACATAGACGCCAACGGCATCCTGCATGTGTCGGCCAAGGATCTGGGAACGGGCAAGGAACAGAAAATACGCATAGAGTCTTCCTCCGGCCTGAAAGAAGACGAAATCAAACGCATGGTGCACGAGGCCGAAGAGCACGCCGACGAAGACCGCAAGCTGAAAGAAAATGTGGAGGCCCGCAACGAGGCGGACAGCCTGATCTATTCCACGGAAAAATCCCTCAAGGATTACGGCGACAAGGTTTCCGCCGACGAGAAGCAGAAAATCGAGGCCGCGGTTTCCGACCTGAAAGGGGTTCTTTCTTCCGGCAGCGCGGAAGTTATCAAGACGAAAACCGAAACACTGAAACAGGCTTCCTACAAACTTGCCGAGGAAGTCTACAAACAGGCGCAGGCTTCCGGAGCGGCGGGAACAGGCCCCCAGGGGCAGGAGCCGCCTCACGGGGGGGGGGCAGGAGATGCGGGACAGTCCCGGCCTAAACCGAACGCCGAAGATGTTGATTACGAAGTCGTCGATGACGACAAAAAATAAGAAAAGCCGGAGCCGTCCCTGCGGGGCGGCTTTTCAGGGCTTAACAGGAATCTATCTTGGCTAAACGAGATTATTATGAGGTGCTCGGCGTTGGCCGCGGCGCGTCTGTCGATGAAATAAAAAAGGCTTACCGCAAGCTGGCTATACAGTTTCACCCGGACAAGAACCAGGGGAACAAGGAAGCCGAGGAAAAATTCAAGGAGGCGACCGAGGCCTATGAAATTTTGTCGGACGAAAAAAAGCGCCAGGCCTACGACCAGTTCGGCTTCGCAGGAGTTGAGGGCGGCGGGGGCCGCGGTTTCGGGTCGGCCGCCTTTCATGATTTTTCGGACATCTTCGGGGGAGGCGACTTCGGGGATTTTTCCAGCATTTTTGAAGGCTTTTTCGGAGGCGGCCGCAGATCCTCAGGGGGCCGCGGTTCCGCCCAGCGCGGCTCGGATCTGCGCTACGATGCGGAAATCAACTTTAAGGACGCCGTGTACGGTACCAAACTTGAATTGGAATACAGCCACAACGCGAGCTGCCAGACCTGCCGCGGAACAGGCGCGGAGTCCGGTTCGGGAAAAAAGACCTGCGGCGCCTGCGGGGGTTCGGGCCAGGTGCGGCGCAGCTCGGGTTTTTTTTCCATAGCCTCGGCCTGCCCGGTCTGTCATGGCGAGGGCTATATTATCGAACACCCCTGCAAGAGCTGCGGAGGTTCGGGTCTTGTCAAAAAACACCAGAAAATTAAGGTTACGATTCCCGCCGGCATAGAAAACGGCCGCAGGATTTCCATACAGGGGCAGGGAGACGCGGGCCCCAACGGCGGCGAAGCCGGCGATCTGTTTGTCGTGATTCACATACGGCCCCATGCGTACTTTGAGCGTGACGGAAACGACCTGTACTGCGTTATCCCCATATCGATAACCCAGGCCGCCCTGGGGGCCGAACTGGAGATTCCCAACGTGCTGGACCAGAAAATCCACCTGAAAATTCCCGCGGGAACCCAGGACGGCAAGGTCTTCCGCCTGCGCGGCGAGGGTATGCCTCTTGCCAATTCACATCACCGCGGCGACCTGTATATAAAAATCATGCTCAAAGTTCCTGTTAAACTGTCAAACCGGTCAAAAGCCCTGCTCAGGGAAGTAGCCGACCTTGAGGGCGAGGTGACGGCCCCCAACCCCGTCAGCCTGGCGGAACTGCGCAAACGCTAAACGGCAAAAGAGCTGATTCCAAAACTGCGAAAACCCGTGGGGCGCAAGGGATTGTAGCGTAAATCCTTTTGGCACAGCCAAAAGATTGAAGCGGAAAGCCCGGTTTTTTGCGAAGCAAAAAAGGCGCACGGAAAAAGAAGTTGCATCCGCAAAAGAGAAAGCAGTTTTACCCCTGTTTGGTTTTAAATACGGCGCGGGAAAGCCGATAATCTGGTGACAGGGGGAAAATTTCCATGAAAAAAACACTATGCGCCGCCGCGATTCTGTTATGCGCTTTTCCGCTTCTTGCCGCTTCTCCGGTAACCGATATAGAACTTTTGCGGCAGGAGGCCCGCGCTCTTGTTAAAAACGGAACGCGCTGGCTTGAAATAGACTCCAACAATGACGGCGGCATTGACCATGTTATGCTGCTTGCCCGTAACGGGGATAAAATCTATGAAGAAATCGATATGAATCACGACGGAATCATGGATGACCTGTGCTACTACAAAAACGGGGTCATCATCCGCGAAGAGACGGATACAAACTACGACGGGAAAATTGACCTGTGGGTTTTTATCCGCGAGGGTGTTTATGTGGAACGCTACGCGCAGGACAAGGATTTTGACGGGATAATCGACATTACAAAGGAATATGGCGCCGCGAAAAGATAGCCGTTTTGTAACCGGCTATCACGCCGTTGAGGAATACCTTCTTGCCCTGCGCGCCCAGGCGGGGGCAGCGAAAAACATACAATCCGCCGTTCTCTATGTGGCGGCCGCAAACAAGCGCGCCGCGGCCCTCGCTGCGGCGGCCCGCGCCGCCGGCATCCCTGTGCGTCACACCGGCCGGAAAAACCTTGATGAGCTTCCCGTGAGCGGCGGCCGCCACGGCCTGGTTCTGGAAATCCGCGCCGCGGATTCTCGCGCAGGCCGGGAGGCGGAAAGCGCCGGTTTTGAAGAGTTTCTCGCGGCGCGCGCCGCAAGCGCGCAAAGCAGCAGCGCGGCGGCTTTGGTGCTGGCCCTTGACGGGGTTACAGATGTTCATAACCTTGGCGCCCTTCTGCGTTCGGCGGATCTCTTTTGCGCGCAGGCCGTCATCATTCCCGGCCGCGGCTCCGCGAAGGACTCCGATATTGTCGCGAAAATATCCTCGGGCGCGAGCGCCTTTGTCCCGCTTTTTGAAGTAACAAATCTTGTACGCGCCCTTCGCGCGCTGAAGGACTCGGGCTTCTGGGTCTGCGGCGCGGACATGAAGGGGCAGGCTGCGCCGGAAACAGACCTTGGCGGAAACACAGCCCTTGTGCTGGGCAGCGAGGGCAAAGGGCTGTCCCGCCTTGTGCGCGAAACCTGCGACCGGCTTATCAGTATTCCCGCGGCCGGGCATGTGGATTCTTTTAATGTTTCGGTCGCGGGCGGAATACTGATGTACGAAATCCGCCGGCAGCAGAAAACATTTACTCCGCCATAAAGCGTTTTCCTATGTCCGGCCGGTACCATGCGCCCTTGAAACCGACGTTTTTTACGCCGGCGTAGGCGCGTTCGGCCGCTTCGTAGATGTCCTTCCCCTCGGCCACGACAGTAAAGCATCTGCCGCCGTTTGTCAGCACGGTTCCCGCGCCGTCGCGCAGCGTGGACGCGTGAAAAAGATGTATGTCCTTTTCGTCGAATTTCCCGGTAAACTGTACGGGGATTTGCCTCTCGTAGTCTGCGGGGTAGCCCTCCGCGGCGATAACAACTCCCAGCGAGGCTTTTCCCGATACTTCCAGGGGGAATGATTCCAGAGCGCCGGATGTAACCGCGTCGCAGAGATTGCCGAAGTCCGAGGATATAAGCGGCAGAAGGGCCTGGGTTTCCGGGTCGCCGAAACGCACATTGTATTCGAGGACTTTGGGCCCGTCTTTCGTAATCATCAGCCCAAAGTAAAGAATGCCCTTGTACATGAGGTTTTCTTTTTTCAGGGCGGCGAAGGTGGGTTCCACGGTTTCGGTCCGTATCCTTTGCTGTATTTTTGCATCGAGCCAGGGAACAGGACAAACGCTGCCCATGCCGCCGGTATTGGGTCCGGTATCGTTTGCCCCGGCTTTTTTGAAATCGGCGCAGGGCGGAAGAAGAATATACGTTTTTCCGTCGCAAACAGCAAAAACCGTCGCCTCAAAGCCCTCAAGAAATTCCTCTATAACAAGAGCGTCGTCCTTCAACACCTTTTCGGCAAACCCCAGCATCTCCGCGGTGTTGTCCGACTCAAGAACGCCTTTTCCGCCCGCGAGGCCGCTTTTTTTCAGAACGATTTTTTTTCTACGGTTTTTGATGTAGCGGCTCGCCTCATCAAAGCAGGTGAACTGCGCGTATCCGGCGGTGGGGATACTGTTGCGCGCCATAAAAGCCTTGGAAAAAGCCTTTGAGCCCTCAAGCTGCGCGGCCTCGCGGTGAGCCCCTATTGCCGCTATGCCCGCCTCAGTCAGGGCGTCGGCCACTCCGAGGGTAAGAGGCTCCTCCGGGCCTATAAAAACATGGGTAATTCCGTTTTCTTTGCAGGCTGCCACAACAGCTTCTGCGTTCAGGGGATCAACATCCGGCAGGTTCGTGGCCAGATCCTGCGTGCCGGCGTTGCCCGGCGCCGCAAACAAACCGCTTATGCGGGTACTTAGGGAAAACTTCCAAACCAGCGCATGTTCCCGTGCGCCTGCGCCCAAAACAAGTACTTTCAAAACGCATCTCCTTGACTTTTAATTTTGACGGACGGCATCCATAAGATCAAGCATAACCTTCGGATACCAGATATGTTCCAGGTTATGAATGCGGGTCTCAATTTCAGCTATGCTTTCCGTACCGTTTCTTGTAAAAGATTGTTGCAGAATAACGGGTCCTGAATCAAGCCCGTAATCCACATAATGAATCGTAATGCCCAACTGCCTGTCGCCGGATTCGTAACTTTCCCTGATGCCGTGCGTCCCCGGATATTTGGGAAGCAGGGCAGGGTGAATGTTGATGATGCGCGAGGGGTAGGCGTCGATAAGCCGCGGGGTAAGAAGGCGCATAAAGCCCGCCAGAGCGATGTAGTCTATTTTATGGGGCGCCAGGACGGCGAGTATTTCCTCTTCGGCCTGTTCGCGGCTTTTGCCTTTGTAAGAGATGATGTGGGAGGGTATGCCGAGTTTTTCCGCGCGCCTCAGGGCATAAGCGTCTTTTTTGTCGGTAACAAGGCAGGCGATGCTGTGCCGCGTGGGGGCCGCGGCCTCCGCGATGGCCTGGAAGTTTGTACCGCTGCCGGAAGCAAAAACAGCCAGCTTAGCCACGCGCCAGCTCTCCTATGGGGAACACGGCCATATCCGCCGCCGCGGCCAGAAACTCATTTTCCCTGTTTTTGGGAACAACCAGCGCAATGCCCACGCCCATGTTGAAGACTTTGCGCATCTCCGGCGCCGCGATGGCCCCCGCCGCGGCGATTTTCGGGAAAATACCCGGCATTTTCCAGTCCCAGCTAAGGCGCGGCGCAAGACCAGGGGCCAGAACCCGCGAGAGATTTCCCTCAAGGCCGCCGCCTGTAATATGGGCCGCCGCCGCGATTGTTCCCGTAGAGGCAAGAAGCATCAGTTCGCGGACATAGATGCGGGTGGGAACAAGAAGCTCCCGCCAGCTTTCGGCGTCGGTTTCGGGAATAGCTTTGCGGGCAAGGGAAAGCCCGTTGGAGTGTATGCCTGAGGAGGGTATGGCGTAGAGGGGGTCCCCCGCCGCCATGGCGTCCAGCCGGGGAAGCATACTGTCCTTTTCGCCTATGCCCACGCAAAAGCCCGCAAGGTCGAAGTCGCCGCCGCCGTACAGATCGGGCATCTCCGCGGTTTCGCCGCCGACAAGCACGCAGCCGGCCATCTCGCAGCCTGCGACTATTCCCCTGATAAGCTCATGCAGCAGTTTGTCGTCCAACCTGCCCAGGGCAATGTAATCGAGAAACGACAGGGGCTGGACCGCGCAGACGGCAAGATCGTTTACGTTCATCGCGACAAGGTCTATGCCTATGGTGTCGAATTTCCTGAGTTTCCGCGCCACAAGCAGCTTTGTACCCGCGCCGTCGGTCGTGGACATGAGCAGGGGCTTTTTGTAGCGGGACGGGTCAAACTCTATGCCGCCGGAAAAGCCCCCTATGCCGGAACTTACGGCCTTTGATTTTATCGACGCAATAAAACGGGCAAAGCGGTCGCCCCCCTCAATATCGACGCCGGCGGATGTATAGTCCATAGAAACTCCCGAACTGCGGATTGAATGTCCACAGGATAGCAGAAAACCGGAAAAAAAGAAAGACGCTTTGACAACAAGCGCCGGAAGGTAATATAATAAGACAGGAGGCTGGAATGGCGGATGGCGCATACAGGGAAAACCGGGCGTTTACCTACGCCGACTACAAGGCCTGGCCGCTTGCTTCCGGCGAACGTTTTGAGCTTATCGAAGGCATTGCCTATGCCATGTCCGCGACCAATGACCGGCATCAGGCAATCGCGGCGGCCTTAACAGCGCTGTTTTTTAACTTCCTCAAGGGAAAACCCTATAAAGTAAGACCCGCGCCTTATGATGTCCGGCTTTTTTATGAAGAAGATGAAAGTGACGATACCGTGATCCAGCCTGACTTGACAATAGTCTGCGATAAAGAGAAACGGGGAAGCGAGGGCTGCCGGGGGTCGCCGGATATGATTATTGAAATACTTTCCCCATCCAATACCGCTTTTGAGATGCAGCGGAAACTGGAATTGTACCGGCGCGCCGGGGTGCGGGAATATTGGATTATTGACTCCGAAGAAAACAATATATACGCTTACCGCCTGAAGGACGGCCAGTTTGTTACGCAAAGTTACGACATTCAGGATACCGCCGCTTGCGCGGTGCTGCCGGGACTGGAAATTCCGCTGGAAACGGTTTTCGCGGAATAGAATGCAGATTCCCGTTGCGGCATGTCTACGGGTGCACCCGCCTGTCTGCTGTTACCTCAGGGCAACGGCACTTACTTTTCCCCGGTTATAATAGCGCATTTTTTGCGGCAAAGCCGCAAAAAACCGGGCTTTTCGGGGGTTCCGCCGCTGGCGCGGCCGCTTCGCGCCCCTTCAATCCCTTGCGCCCCGCGGGCTTTTTCGGCCTTTGGCCTTTATATACGCCCAAAGTCTTTTTAGGGCCTCTCGCCCATGTTGTTTTTTTGCATCACACGCTCACGCGTGCGTTTACCTGGGCGTGCTTTGCGCAACTCAATTTTTTATAGTGGGGGTATGTGCTGTTGCCCTGGCTGTTACCTTGATTCGGCTGTTTCGGCTGAGTATACTTTAGACGTATTCAGAAACCAAAGTTTCCGAATACGTCTATTGAATCCGGGAGGGCAACCAATGGCGACGGCAGTGAAGACAAAAGCCAAAACAGCGGCCGCTTACGATGAAAGCAAAATAAAAACCCTGAGCTCGCTGGAGCATATCCGCCTGCGTACGGGTATGTATATAGGGCGTCTGGGGGATGGCAGCAATTACGATGACGGTATCTACATTCTTCTGAAAGAAGTGGTGGATAACAGCATAGACGAGTTCATCATGGGGCACGGGAATAAAATCGATGTCCTGGTTAAAGGCAGCAAGGTCAGCGTCCGCGATTATGGCAGAGGTATTCCCCTGGGCAAAATTGTGGAGTGCGTGTCCGTTATTAATACGGGCGCAAAGTATAACGACGATGTGTTTCAGTTTTCCGTCGGCCTGAACGGCGTGGGAACCAAGGCGGTGAACGCGCTGTCGCAGGAGTTCCGGGTTGCGGCTTTCCGCGGCGGCGCGTGGGCAGAGGCGGTGTTTTCCCGCGGCGTTCTTACCGGCCAGAAGGCGGGTAAAAACTCCGGCCAACCGGACGGTACCCTTGTCGAGTTTACCCCCGACAGCGAGATTTTTGGCGAATACGGGTTTAATCCTGAGTTTATCGAAAAACGCATGTGGAACTACGCCTACCTCAACAAGGGCCTTACCCTGGCCTACAATAAACAGACCTTTCACAGCTCAGGCGGCCTTCTGGACCTTCTAAGCTCCGAAGTGGGAGGGGCTATTTTCTACGATATTGTGTATTATGCGGGCAGCCATATTGAGTTCTCCTTTACCCACACGGAAAATTACGGCGAGACATACTTCTCTTTCGTCAACGGCCAGTACACCAGTGACGGCGGCACGCATCTTTCGGCCTTTCGCGAAGGCATACTAAAAGGCATTAACGAGTTTTACAATAAAAATTACTCCGGCAGCGATGTGCGCGAGGGCTTTACCGGCTGCGTAGCGGTCAAGCTGAAAAACCCCATCTTTGAAAGTCAGACAAAAAACAAACTTGGTAACGCCGAAATCCGCGGCTGGATCATCACGGAAGTCAAGGCCGCCCTCATTACCCAGCTTCAGGTTAACAAGAAACTTGCGAAAGCCCTTGAGGAGAAAATCATCAATAACGAGAAGCTGCGCAAGGAGCTATCGCTTGTACAAAAAGAAGCAAAAGAGGCCGCCAAAAAAATCGCCCTGAAAATACCCAACCTCAAAGACTGTAAATACCACCTGGGCGAAGACGGCGAAAAAGGCGAAATGTCGACGATCTTCCTGACCGAAGGCCAGAGCGCCTCGGGCTCCATGGTATCTGCGCGCGATGTCTACACGCAGGCGATTTTCTCCCTGCGCGGCAAACCCCAGAACATGTACGGCAAAAAACGCCCCGCCATCTACCAGAACGAGGAACTTTTTAACCTGATGACAGCCCTCGGGATCGAGAATGACCCGCAGAATCTGCGCTATGGCCGCATCGTCATCGCCACCGACGCCGACTACGACGGCTTTCACATCCGCAATCTGCTGCTGACATATTTTTTGTCGTACTTTGAAGAACTTGTCCTGGCCGGCCGCCTCTACATACTCGAAACGCCCCTGTTCCGCGTACGTAACAAAAGAGAAACCCGCTACTGCTACTCAATCAAAGAACGAGACGAGGCGACGGCCGCCATCGCCGGCCCCGAGGTAACCCGCTTCAAAGGTCTGGGCGAAATCAGCCCGAACGAGTTCGGTCAGTTCATAGGCAAAGATATACGCCTTGTGGAAGTCAACGTCAAATCAATCAAGTCCGTTCCCGAAACCCTGGATTTCTACATGGGCAAAAACACGCCCGAACGCCGCACCTTTATTATGGAAAATCTGATTTAATCGTGGCGCTTTTTTTGCGAACGGGTGCACCAATTTTTTCCGTGCAAAATCACTGGAAGCCCTTGGGCCGCGCCAGGGATTGCAGCATGCCCATACAAACGCACGCGAGAGCGTGTTGTGGAGAATGCAGCAACAGGGCAAGAGGCCCTATAAAACCCTTGCCGTATACAAAGGTCGAAGGGCCGAAATCCTTTTGGCACAGCCAAAAGATTGAAGCGGAAAGCCCGGTTTTTTGCTTCGCAAAAAAGGCGCACGGAAAAAATTGGTGCACCCTTTGCGAACGGCGGCTCTTCATTTTTTTTCAAAAATGTGCTATTTCTATAATATATGGCCTATGTAGCAAAACTCTACGAAACAAACTTCCTGGAATACGCCTCCTATGTTATCAAGGACAGGGCGATTCCCCATCTGGACGACGGCCTGAAGCCTGTTCAGCGCCGCATTCTGCACTGTCTGTTTGAAAAGGACGACGGCAAGTTTCACAAGGTCGCCAACATAGTGGGCGAATGCATGAAGTACCACCCCCACGGCGACGCCTCGATTTATGAAGCCCTTGTGGTGCTGGCAAACAAGAAAATCCTCATCGGTACGCAGGGGAACTTTGGCAATATTTTTACCGGAGATTCAGCCTCGGCGGCGCGCTACATTGAGTGCCGTATTTTGCCCCTCGCGAAGCAGATTCTCTATAATCCCAAAATAACCACGTACGAAGATTCCTACGACGGCCGCAACAGTGAGCCCGTCACCTTTCCGGCCAAGATTCCCCTTGTTCTGGTTCTTGGGGCCGAGGGCATCGCGGTGGGTATGTCCACAAAAATTCTTCCGCATAATTTTATCGAGGTGATGCAGGCCGTCGGCGCCGTCCTGCGGGGTAAAAAGGTAGAACTGTATCCCGACTTTCCCACGGGCGGGGATATGGATGTGTCGGCCTACGAAGACGGCAACGGTAAAGTGCTGGTACGCGCCAAGCTGGACCTCAGCGACCCAAAACGCATAGTTATCCGCGAGCTGCCCTTCGGCTGCACAACCGAAAGCCTTATCGCCAGCATTGAAGCGGCAGCCCGCAAGGGAACAATAAAAATTGCCGGTATCAGCGACTTTACAACCGACAAGGTAGAAATAGAAGTCCGCCTGCAAAGGGGAACCTACGCGCAGGAGGTGGTTGACGCGCTCTACGCTTTTACCGACTGCGAAGTTTCGATTTCCGTTAATCTTCTTATCATCAAAGACAATGTTCCGGTGCAGATGAGCGCCTCCGCGGTTGTTGAATACCACGCGAAAAAACTGGTGGAAATCCTCAAGGCGGAGCTGCTGCTGGAACAGGCCGAGCTTGCGGACCGCCTGCATATACGCACCCTGGAACAGATTTTCGTGGAAGAGCGCATCTACAAAAACATCGAAGAGAAGAAAACCCAGGAGGCGGTGACAAAGGCCGTGCTTGAGGGTTTTAAGCCCTTCGCCAAACAGATAAAACGGGATGTTACCGAAGAGGATGTGGAGAAGCTCCTGAAAATCCCCATCCGCCGCATATCGCTGTATGACATCAATAAGGCGAAAAAAGAAATGGAAGAAATCCGCGCGCGCCTGGGTGAAATCAAGCGGAGCCTCGCGCACCTGTCGGACTACGCCATAAGTTTTCTTGACGGCATCATCGCGGCTCACGCAAAAGACTTTCAGCGGCAGACACGGGTCCGTTCTTTTCAGAAAGTCGATGTGCGCGAGGCTGCCGTCCGCAATCTGAAGCTGCGCTACGATGATGAGACCGGCTACATAGGCACAGGTATTTCCGGCGGGACGGCCCTGTTCGAGGTGTCTCAGTTCGACAAAATCATCGTCATCCGCAAAAACGGAATGTACACAGTGCAGAACACGCCGGAAAAACTTTTTGTGGATAAGGGCGCGCTCTACTGCGGTTTCGCGGAGAAGGAACAGCTTGCCAAAAGGGTATTCAGCGTTATTTACATGGACCCGAAGACAAAAATCGGCTATGTCAAGCGCACGCACATTGAAACCTGGATACTCGACAAGCCCTATGAACTTGTCCCCGAAGGTATGGAGCTTCTGAAGCTGACAAGCAGGGAAGACTCCGTTGTTCAGGTGGAGTACCTGCCCGCGCCCAAACTGAAAAAACTCACAGACGCCATTCCCCTGAAAAAATTCGCGGTCAAGGGCCTGAAAGCCGCCGGGATAAAAATTTCTCCCAAAAAAATCAAGACGGCGCAGTTCGTGAAAGCGGGCGGAAAGAAGTGAAAGCCGGGCTGCCGCCCCGTCTGCGGCGGGAACGCATTCACGGAGCATGAAAAAGCCCAAATCAGCAGAACATAGTCCTGTTTCGCAGCTTTCTATCCCCATCTTCACACTCCCCGCCCGCTTTGGTATATTAAAAAGCGGGACATCATGATTAAGACGGTTGCGCTTTTTACATATCTGGGTATATATCTTGTCCTGCATTCCGTGGTTCTGCCTTTCTGGCTGCTTTTCTTTTTTCTGGGGCTGCGTTCGGCCCGCAGGACTCTTATGCGCGGGTGCGGGTATGTCTGGGCAAGGCATTTTCTTTTTCTTGTGGGCGCGAAGGTTATTGTGGAGGGCGCGGAAAATATGCCGGCGGACGACCGGGTATGTCTTATCTGTAACCATCAAAGTTCTCTGGATATTCTTGTGATCCTGGGCTGGTCGGGAAAGACCCCGGGCTTTGTCGCCAAAAGAGAACTCATCTACGCTCCCCTGCTAAATTTCTGGATGCTCCTTCTTCACTGCGTTTTCATCGAGCGGAGAAATATCCGCAAAAGCGCCGGGGCCATTGAGCGGGGCGCCGGGGCTATAAGGCGCGGTAACCCCATGGTGATTTTTCCCGAAGGAACCCGCAGCAAAACCGGAAAGATAGGCGAGTTCAAACCCGGCAGCCTCAAGCTCGCCACAAAATCCGAGGCGCTCATCGTGCCCGTGACCCTGATAAACACGGCGAGCCTCTTCGAGGCAACAGGGAGGCTTCGCGCGGACACGGTGCGCCTTGTTATCCATAAGCCCATCCCTACGGCGGGGCTGTCAAAAGAAGAAAGGCTGGCTTTGGTCGAAGAGGTGCGCAGCCGCATCGTTTCGGCGTATCCTGATTTTGAAAAAATGGAGGAAGTATGTGGCGTACAGAGTTGACCGCTCCTCAGGCCCGCGGAATCATGAGTTCGGGCGATATTCCCCCGGAGATTCGCGGCATATCCGGCAGGGTCGCGGTTATCCTTACCCAGAGCTGGTGCCCCCAGTGGCGGGCCATGGACGCGTACCTTGAGCGCATGCAGGCGGAGCAGAGTCCCGAAACGGCCGACTTGACGGTTTTTTACCTGTGCTACGACCTTTTGCCCTTCAGTGACGAGTTTATGAGCTTCAAGGAAAGCCGTTTCGCCAATGACCAGATACCCTTTGCGCTGTATTATCGCGGCGGGCAATTAAAAGAAACTTCAAACTATGTCAGCGAATCCGGCTTCCTCGGACTATTCTGAACCCCTGGCCCCGGTCTCCGCGGAAATTGAAATACGCCGAAGCCGTTTTATCGCGACAGTGCGCAAGACGCTCTCGCCGCGGGAAGCCCGGGACGCCGTACAAGCGGAAAGAAGCCTGCGCCCCGGCGCCAGTCATGTTGTTTTTGCTTTTATTATAGGAGGTCCCGCTTCGGAAACAGCGGGTTTGAGCGACGATGGCGAACCCAAAGGAACCGCGGGGCGGCCCGTTATGGAGGCGCTCAGGGGGAGCGGGCTGCGCAACGCCCTTGTTACCGTGACCCGCTACTTCGGCGGCATAAAGCTGGGCACAGGGGGTCTGGTACACGCCTATTCCGCCTGCTGCCGGAAGGTTCTTGACATAGCGCCGCGCGCGGCCCTGCGCCAGGAAAAACTTTACAGAGTTACCGTCCCCTATGAATATTTTGAAAGCGTAAAGCGCGTCCTGCTCGCGTCCGGCTGCCGCGTTACCGGGGAGGCTTTCGCGGAAGAAGCGTCGCTTGCGGTTTTTATCGCGGACGACGCGGCCGCGGATATTCTTGCCGCCGTACGGGATACAAGCCGGGGAAAGGAGAAAATTGAGCAATGAAGCCGGCGCTATTACCTACCTAAATGTATGCAGTTAACATGAATACTACGAAAATGTATAAAATTATCCTGACGCGCCCTGTTTTTACCCGGCCGCGCCGCCGGCCGGAGAGTTAATTCCTTACAGGAGTATAAAATACAGCGGCGCTGTACAATGCCGATACTTGGCACGGTTTATGCTACTAAATAGGCACACATATTTAGGAGGACAAAAGTGCGAAAGAAATTTATCGTTTTAGCTGTACTTATCCTTTGCGTAACCGTTTCCGGCTTTGCAGAGGACGAGTATACACTGGAAAACGCTCTGGACATGGTTTGGTTGTTCCTTGGGGCATCTCTGGTGTTTATCATGCAGGCAGGGTTTGCCATGGTTGAGACAGGTCTTACCCGCGCGAAAAACGCCACAAATATCGTCATGAAAAACCTCATGGACTTTTGTTTTGGCGCTATCGTGTATTGGGCCATAGGCTGGGGTTTTATGTACGGCACTGTGGGTCTTGACGCGGCCGGCGATGCGATTCCCGGCAAGTTTATCGGGCTGTCGGACTTTTTCAAAAACATCATGGATGATCCGGTTTATTATCGGGACTGGTTTTTTCAGGTAGTCTTTGCCGCTACCGCCGCCACCATCGTTTCCGGCGCAATGGCGGAACGGACCCGGTTCAAATCCTATCTTATCTACACATGTTTTATTTCGGCTGTCATCTATCCCATTCAGGGACACTGGATATGGGGCGGCGGCTGGCTTTCGGAACTTGGCTTTCATGACTTTGCCGGCTCCACGGTTGTTCATTCCGTGGGAGGCTGGGCGGCTTTGATGGGCGCTTTGGTACTTGGCGGCCGGCTCGGAAAGTATGCAAAGGGTTCCAACGGAGTAGTTTCCGTGCGGGCTATCCCTGGTCATAACATCCCGCTGGCCATGTTGGGAGTGTTCCTCCTCTGGTTTGGCTGGTACGGATTCAACGGCGCATCTACCCTGTCCGGGTCCAGTCCTGATATTGCCCGGGTCTGCGTAACAACCACTTTGGCAGCTTCCGCCGGAGCAATCAGTTCCCTGGTATTCTCCTGGATCTGGTTCAAGAAGCCTGACGCTTCCATGACCATGAACGGCGCCCTGGCGGGGCTTGTGGCCATTACCGCGCCCTGCGGCGTGGTTTCCCCCGGCGCGGCTATTATTATCGGGCTTGTCGGCGGCGTTCTTGTTGTGTTGTCGGTAGAGTTTATCGATAAAGTCCTCAAGATCGATGATCCTGTGGGCGCCTGTTCGGTCCACCTGACATGCGGTATCTGGGGTACCCTGGCCGTCGGAATTTTCGGGGATCTCAGCATCCTCGATAACGGCTTAACGCGCAGCGGTCAAATTGGCGCTCAGGCTTTGGGCGTTGTATCGGTCGGTGCCTGGGCGGCCGTTACAAGCCTGATCCTCTTCCTGCTCATCAAGGCTACAGTGGGTCTGCGGGTCGATCCCAAAGAGGAGCTTGTGGGTCTTGATATTACCGAGCACAAGTCCGAAGCCTATGCCGGCTTCCAGATCTTCAGCAATACCTAAGGAGGCGGAAGATGAAACTGATTATTGCCTATATACAACCTCACAAACTCAATGAGGTTAAACAGGAGTTATACAAGGCCGAGGTGTACAAAATTTCCGTTACCAACGCGATGGGCTGCGGTCAGCAGAAGGGTTATACCGAACAGTACCGCGGAGTCGAAATGGAAGTGAACCTTTTGAAAAAGGTGCGCGTCGAAATAGCGGTAAACGATAATTTTGTCAAACCCACCATTGACGCCATCATCAAAGGCGCCCGAAGCGGCGAGATCGGCGACGGTAAGATTTTTGTACTGCCCATTGAGGAGTGCATTAGAATCAGAACCAACGAAACAGGATCTGTGGCTATAGGCTGACATTCGCCCTGCAATCCCCGGCAAGGCTTTGCCGGGAGAAGCATGGAATACGTTTAGGTTAGGCCGCCGGATTTTCGGCGGCCTTTTTTGTCGGCTCCCCCGCCGATAGCGCTCCCGAACATACAGATATAAAAACCGCAGAGCACGCTCTATTCTTGACCCATAACTCGATGATTGATTACATATTTCAGGAATTTCTAACCGCAAAGTCGAAAAAGTCGAAGAAGTTTTTGCTGGAAGCCCGGGTTTTACCTTGTTATGTCCAGGT
>JAISQU010000345.1 GCA_031274005.1 Spirochaetales bacterium | reverse complement strand
GCCCCGGCCATATCCGTAGCGCCATGCGACTAAATATGGTATTGCTGTCTGGAAGCGTTTTTTATGGGTAAAAGCATTCAAATTGCTGACAATTTGAATGCTTTTGGGGATTGCAGGACGAATTTTTTCAAATTTGGAATTGCTGCGCGTGAAAGCCCCCCGCCAAAGCCGGACGGGATTCAACCTCTAAGTTACTATCCCCGCCGCTCTGAGGCAGTATACCCTGTGGCCGGCGCTGAGCGGTGTTTCCTCCGGGAAGGCGGCGGCGCAGCGGGCCTGCGCGTAAACGCATCGGGGGGCAAAGGGGCAGCCTGAGCGGGGGTCCTCTATCGAAGGAACTTTACCGGGGATATTCGCCAGGGGTTTTCCCTTCTGCTGCCTGCGGGGGATGGCGCCTATGAGGGACTGGGTGTAGGGGTGCGCAGGGCGGCTGAAAATGTCCTCGCTGTCTCCGCTTTCCAGGATTTTCCCCGCGTACATAACAAGCGTCCGGCGGCAGACGCGGCTTATAAGGCCCAGATCGTGGGAGACCAAAAGAATCGCGGCGCCCAGGTCGCGGTTGATTTTTTGCAGAAGTTCCAGTATCTGGCTTTCAGAGGCCGTGTCCAGGGCTGTTGTGGGCTCGTCGGCCAGAAGCAGGGCGGGGCGGCAGATGACGGCAATGGCTATCATCACCCGCTGGCACATGCCCCCGGAAAGCTCGTGGGGATAGGCTCTTGCCAGCTTCTCCGGTTCGGGGAGGCCCAGCTTTTCCATGATTTGCAGGACTTCGGCGCGGCGTTTGCGCTTATCGGCAAGGCCGTGGAGTTCCAGGGTTTCGGCGATTTGATCCCCTATGCGGTGCAGGGGGTTAAGGGCGGCCGCGGGCTCCTGAAAGATCATGGAAATTTCCCTGCCCCTGATTCGGGTCAATTCCTCAGGGGAAAAAGAGGTAAGGCTTCTGCCCTGAAAAAGAATTTCCCCGCTCAGGCGCTCTACTGCCTGAGCCGGCAGCGCGGGAATGGAAAGGCAGGTGAGGCTTTTGCCGCAGCCGGATTCTCCCACCAGGCCCAGGATTTCACCCTCGTCAATACGGAAGCTAATATCGTCCACAGCGAGGAAGGTTTTATTCCCCCGCCGTACGCCTACGGATAAATGTTTTACCTCCAGCAGAGTTCCCATGGTTTCCTCACTAACAATAGCGGCGGCGTATTCCCTCGCCCAGAGTATGAAAGGCCAACACTGTCAGCATAATCATCATCCCCGGCGCGAGGGCGCACCAGGGGGCGTTAAACAGAAAGTTCTGGGACTCGGAGAGCATGCGCCCCCAACTCGGAACAGGGGGCTGTATTCCCAGGCCAAGGTAGCTCATGGCGGCCTCCGCGAGTATGGCGTTGGAAAGCCCCAGAGCCGAGGCGGAAAGCAGGGAGGGCGCGAGGTTCGGCAGAATGTGCCGGAAAAGAATCCTGAACGGGGAAGCGCCCATAATTTCCGCGGCCAGTATAAAATCGCGGTGTTTATACTGGAGTGTTCCGCTCCTCATGATGCGGACAAAACTGGGAATAAACAAAACCAGAAGGGCAATGAGCAGGGTAAACTGCCCGTTGTCCAGCAGGGCTACCATCACCAGCGCAAGGAGTATGCCCGGAAAAGAACTCAGGGCGTCCATGAGCCGCATGATGATCTCATCCCAGAGCCCGCCGGCATAACCGGAGAGCAGGCCCAGAGCCGATCCCGCGCAGGCGCTGCCGGTCACGGTGAGTATCGCCACGAAAAGGGTGTACCTGCCCCCTGTGATGATACGGGAAAAAACATCCCTGCCGAAGTTGTCGGTTCCCAAAAGGTGCCGGGCCTGGGGGGGCAAAAAACGGCGGGAGCTTTCCATCTCGTTATAACCGTAGGGAAGGTAAAACAGGCCCGCGAGACTTACCCCCGCGACAAGGAGGCAGAGGAGGGCGCCGGTTTTTAACTCCCCGTTCCAGTTTGAATCCATGGCCTCAACCTGCCCGTATTCTTGGATCGATGAGCCGAATGCAGATATCCGCCAGGGTATTGGCGAAAACTACGATGAAGGTGATATACACCACCAGGGTCTGTATCATGGGGTAGTCGCGGGAAGCTATGGACGCGATGAGAAGCCTCCCGATTCCGGGGATGGTAAAGACCTGTTCAATGATGATGCTGCCGGAAAAAATCTCGGCGATGATCATGCCCAAAAGAGTAAGGGCCGGAATGATTGCGTTTTTCAGGACATGCCGGTAAAGCGCCGCACGGGCGGAGGCCCCCTTGCTGTAGGCTGTGCGCACATAATCAAAGCGGAGCTGCTGCAAAATCGAGGTTCGCAAAAACTTAACCATGATTGCGGCGTTGGGTATGGCGACAGCCAGGGCGGGAAAAATCAGGCCGCCAAAAAAACGGGCGGGGCTTTCCCTGTAACTTACGTATGTTCCGGGGCTGAAAAAATTGAGGAGTATGCCGAAGATCCAGATAAAAAGCACGGCGAGAAAAAAACCGGGAAAGGAAATACTCATAGAGGTGCAGGCGCACAGCAGCCGGTCGAGCAGACCGCCTTCTCTGCGGGCCGAAATCAGGGCTGCGGGAAATGAAAAAAGCAGGATAAAAACCAGGGCAAGGCAGGCCAGACAAAAGGTTACCGGCAGGCGATCAAGGATTAAGCCGGAGATGGACTCTCCCCGGAAGCGGACGGAGTTCCCCAGGTTTCCGGTGAGAAAATTACCGAGCCAGGAAACGTAGCGGACGGGGAGGCTCCGGTCCAGGCCCATCTCCTCCCGCAGGGCGGCAAGCTGCTCCTCGGTCGCCTCCGTGCCCAGAATAAGGCTGGCGGGGTCTCCCCTCACCACATTGAAGGCGAGGAAGGTAAGGACCGAAACCAGAAACAGGGTTAAGAGGGTAATGACCAGCCTGCGCGCGATAAAATACATGAATGCTCACAACGCCCCTTAGTGAATCCGGTAAATAGAGGCCAGATCAATAACATAGAGGGGATAGTTCACAAGCCCCCGGAAGCGTCCTTTGGGGAAGACCTTAAAGCCCGCGATGTCCTGAATGTACACGCCGGCGGCATTGCGCGAGATAATCTTTTGGGCTTCTTTGTACAACTCAATACGCTTTGCCTCGCTGGGTTCGGCAAGAGCCGCCGCGTAAACCCTGTCATATTCGCCGCTTTTGAAATTCATAAAGTTGCTTCCCCCGTCGGAGAGGTAGCGGGCAAGAAAACTCCGGGGAGAAACATTGTTGGCGTCCACGGAAATAATCGTCCCCTGATATTTCCTGCCGTGGTATATGTCGGCGAGCCAAGTCGCCCAGTCCACCAGTTTAATTGCGGCCTCAATGCCTGCCTCCGCAAGCTGGCTAACGATAACCTGGGCAGTGTCGACGTGCATGGTATAATTTGAGGGAACTGTGATTTCCAGAGAGATTTTTTTTGCCCCGTTTCCGTAGCCTGCTTCCGCGAGCAGGCTGCGGGCCTTTTCGGGGTCAAAGGGGTAGGGGTCCGCCAGAGAGCTTTCATAATACCGCGTGAGGCCGGGAATCAGGGGGCTCCCCGAAGGCCGCCCCTCTCCGAAAAAGGCGGTATCGATGATACGCTGTACATCTATCGCGTAGTTTATGGCCTTCCGCACCCGTATATCATCAAGGGGTTTTACCGCGTTGTTCAGAGCCAGAACCTGTACCGAGGCGGAAAAACCCGGTACGGCGTCAAACTTTGCGGGATCAAGCTGATGAACCAGAGCGCCGGTAAGGCTGGCCGCGTCTATACTCCCCCCCCGCAGATCAAGGAGCAGGGCGTCGGAATCGGCGACAAAGACAAAGCTCACCGTATCCAGATGGGGCAGGTCCTTGCGCCAATAATGGGGGTTTTTTGCCAGCACAAGAGACTGCTGGGCTGTATAACTTTTAATCAAAAAAGGCCCGGTTCCTATGGGGTTTTTCTCCCTGTCCGCATTGTTTTTCGGCACGATTCCCACAGTAATATAGGGAAGGAATTCGGGATCCCTCTCCCTGAGGGTGACCCGTATGTCCCGGCTTCCCGCGGCCTCTACCTTTTCTATCAGGGTAAAACCTGCAAAACCCGCCCGCGCCGCCGTTTCCAGGGTGAACTTGACATCTTCCTGGGTAACAGCATCTCCGTTGTGGAACCTCAGGCCCTCCCGCAGGGTAAAGACATAGACCAGCCCTTCCTGTTCGAGCGTCCACGACTCGGCCGCCGCGGGCAAAAGACTGCCTTCTCCGTCGGGTTTCACGAGGCCCTCAAAGACATTAAAAAGGATACTTCTGCCGTCCGCGGTGTTGGCGGAATTTAAAGGGTCAAGAGTGGCGGGTTCGGTGGTCAGGCCGAAACGCAATTCGCCGCCTTCCAGGGGAGTTTCCGCCGCGGTGACGGAAGGTCCGGTTTTTTCCCCAAAAGCGCCGGTTTCCGGGTTTTCTCCCCCGCCGCGGGAACATGCGCAAAAGACAAACACCAGCGCCGCGGAGAAGAATAAAACCGGAGTTTTGTTTTTCATGCTTACTCCGTATTAAAAACTGCCCGCATTATATCAATCCGCGGGGGCTGCTTCAAGCCGACATGCGGTTCGCATAGGCGAACCGCATGTCGGCGCCGGAAATTGCGGTGAAAGCCCACAGTATTCTACACGCGACGCAACAAAGCTCCTGATTACAACGCGCGCTCCGCGCGCAGTTTCGGGTTATGCCCCATCCGCAATTTCCGTGAATGTGCCTCCGCCGCATAGGCGAACCGCATGTCGGCGTCGGAAATTGCGGTGAAAGCCGCCAGTATTCTACACGCGACGCAACAAAGCTCCTGAAAGCAGCGCCCGCGTCCGGCGCGGGCCGTTCCGGTTATGTCCCGCCCCGCACATTTCCGTGATAGCGTTCCCGCCGCAGGCGGGCGGAAATTGCGGTGAAAGCCTTACATGCGGCGGCTATTCAAAATAAATATCATCCGGTTCGTTGGACACGGCAAGCTGCCGGTCAAAGGGATAATCAAAGGAGGCGTTCTTCGTTACATAAACGCCCCCGGCGCGCGGAGCGGAGTTTCCCGTAATCGCGCCGCCGCGCAGAACAAACTCATCGCGCGCAGGGCTTCCGGCGCTCCAGTTGGCAGCAACCACGCCGCCGCCGTACTCCCCCGCCGTATTCCAGTTGATGGAACCTCCTGTCATAAGGAACCGGGAGCCATCTATATACACGCCGCCGCCGAACCTGCCGGAAGAGTTGCCTGAAATCGCGGCGCCGCCTTCGAGCTTCAGGGAAAGTTCCGGGGAAGCCGCGTACACGCCGCCGCCGGAGATTTCCGCCTGATTGCCGCTCACAATCGCGCTGCCCGTCAGGGTAAAAAGGCCGCCTCTCACCGAGACGCCGCCGCCCCGCTGCGCATGATTGTCACGGATTATGCCGCCTTCCATGGAAGAAGCGGGGCCAAAGCCGCCGGCGGAACCGGAAAAGAAAAGGCCGCCGCCGGACTCCGCGGTATTGCCGCTGATCTCTCCTGACCTCATAACGAAGCCGCCTGAATCCGCGGACAGTCCTCCTCCGCCGACCGCACTGTTGCCGCGGATGGTTCCGCCCGCAAGGGTAAAAACAGCGCCGGCGGTGATAAAAACCCCTCCGCCCTGCGCGTTCGCGGAGTTTCCGTCAATAAGAGCGCCGCGCAGGAAGCAGGAACCGCCGGAGAAAGCTGCCGCGCCGCCTGAATCCCCCGCGCTGTTGCCTTTTATTCCGGTTCCTGTCAGCATCCACTTTCCGTAAACGCTGTAGAGGCCGCCGCCGGAGGCGCCGGCGCTGTTGCCGCTTATCTCTCCGCCCTCCAGAAAATACGCGCTGGATTCCGTACCCCGGATATACACCCCGCCGCCGTTTTTCTCCGCCCTGTTTTCGCGGATGGCCCCGCCCTCAAAGGCAAAAACCCTGTTCTCGCCCGCGTACAGGCCCCCGCCTGATTCCGCGCTGTTCCCCGCAATCACAGCCGCCGCGGACAGCGTACAGCGCGCCCCTTCCATCCCCAGGCCGCCGCCCAGGCGCGCGCTGTTTGACTTTATTTCCCCGCCGCTCATCGTTATCCATCCCTGGTGTGATATAAAAACCCCTCCGCCCGAAGACGCCGTATTTTCGCTGATGCTTCCGCCTTCCATGATGAGTTTGCCGCCGTTTTGCGATGCCACGCCCCCGCCGCTTTCATTCGCCGTGTTGCCGCTTATCAGGCCGCCTTGCAGGGTGAAACTTGTGCCGTTCAGCCATACGCCGCCGCCGTATACCGCGGTGTTTTCGTATATCCCGCCGCCGGTCATGGTAAAGGCCGCCCCCTCCTCAACAAGAACACCGCCGCCTGAATAGCCCGTGTTGCCGCGTATTTCTCCGCTCTTCAGGGTAAAAACAGCAAGGCCGGTAAGGCATACCCCGGGGGAGTTGTTGTCCGCGATGCGGCCCCCCTCCATGATAAACCGCGCCCCGCGCCGGACATAAACCGTGCCTCCCCCGCCGCCGTTTCCGCTTACATCTCCTCCCTTCATGGTAAAGGACGAGCTGTCAAGGGCAAAAACCCCGGTCCCCTCTCCCGCGGCTGCGGCTGAACCGCCGCCGACAGGGTTTGAAAAACCGGGAGGGGCCATCACATTCGCGGCTATACTGCCGCCCGAAAGAACAAAGCGCGAATCATACAGCGCCACTCCCCCGCCGCGGTTTTTCGCGGAGTTCCCGCGCACGGCCCCGCCCATCATGGCAAAATCAGAATCGTCATTGACATCAACCCCGCCCCCCGAATTATGCGCCGCGTTGCCGCTGATCTCCCCGCCCCGCATAATAAAGGCCGACTTTGTGCGTATATAAACCCCGCCGCCGGAGGGGTTCGCGGGCGCCTGAAAATGCGGCGCGGTCACATTCCCCGATATGCGGGAGGAAGCCTCCATAACGAGCTGTCCCGCGTCCCGCACAGCAGCCCCGCCGCCGAAAACCGCCTGATTGGACTCAACGCGCGCGCCGCCGGCCAGCGTAACCCTGGCTCCGCTGCAAATATGCAGCCCGCCCCCGGAAAAGCCGTCTTCGATTTTTCCGTCCGCCCTCCCGCCCGACAATGTGATATTTTCAAAACGTATGCGCGAAGCCCCTTCTATGCGGATGACCCTCTTTCCCGCGGCTTCCGCGGAAAGCGCGGCCCGCCCCGCGCCTTCGGGCAAACCCGTTATCAGGATTTCCTGGTCGCCCGCGCCGCTGATAAAAAAAACGCTCGCGGGGTCGCTACCAAAGGCCGACGCCGCTTCGCTTTCGCTGTTAAGCGTACCCAGAACGACAATGCGTTTTATGTCTCCGGTTTTCGCCGCCGCCACCGCCGCGCCAAGGCTCCTCAAAGCCGTCTCTTGCGTAAGCCCGCCGGCGGCGTCGCTGCCCGCGGGCGACACAAACAGGGCCGGGATTTCTTCCGCAGCCGCGCCGGCCGGCTCTTCGGCGGATGGGGGCGGCGGCGAGGCGCACCGCGAAAAAAATAAACCCGCAAGGCTGAGCGCCCACAGGCATAGTATACGGCTTTTCATGAATCGCTCTCCCGGCGGAAATCCTATCAGAAAGAACAAGGAGGGGGAACCAGGAGCCTGTTGCGCAGTTGAAGAATCCGGGAGAAAAACCGCGGCGGGAGTGCTCAGGGTGTTTTAATTCTTAAAATGTTCGCGTGAAAGGGTTTTTTTAAAAAAAACCTCCTTTTTATTAAAAAAATAGTTTGCAAAAATCAAAAAATATGCGCATATTATATATAGGACTATGACGCGAAGGAAAAAGGATGTGTAAAAAGTGAAAAAAGCGAAAAAAGTGAGAAGAGACCCATGATAAGTTGAATGGTTCAGGATTCGGACAAATATGTTTTGAAAAAAAGTCATAGTCTTTCAGCATCCCGTGCCGGATGCTGGTATCAAAATTTCGGAATGGGAGAAAGTTAGTGACCTCAAAAGCAGTAAAGAAAAATTTATCGATTGGAAAGGCCCTGCAAATTATCGAGACAATGGCAGGGCGCAGCGGGCCCATGCGCCTGCAGGAAGTGGCGAACGCTGTTTCTCAGCCGCCCAGCACTACGCTGCGGTTCCTCAATACTCTTATGGATTTTGGCTATGCGGATCAGGATCCGACGAATCTGCATTATTTTCTTACGATGAAGTTTTGCCGTATAGGAAATCTGATCTCGCGGCAAATTAAAATGAGGGAGGTTATCCGGCCTTTCCTGGAGGTTTTGTCCAGGAAGTTTGAGGAGTCAACCTGCCTCGCGATAAGCCAGGAAGACTGCGTTGTTTACATTGATGTGGTTGACGGGCCTGATCATATACTTCAGGCTTTGCAGAGAATAGGCAAGATTGCGCCCCTGCACAGTACCGGCGTCGGCAAGTGCCTGCTTCTGGATTACACCGAAGGGCAGATCGCAAAGTTCGCGGGCAAGGGGCTTGCGGGTCTTACAAAAAATACGATCAAGACCGAAAGTGAGCTTCTGACGGAACTTGCAAAGGTTCGCAGGCAGGGCTACGGCGAAGATAACGAGGAATGCGAAATTGGCGTACGCTGCGTTGCGGCGCCTATCCGCGATTATTCGGGAAAGGTTGTCGCCGCTATCAGCACATCGGGGCCGACGCACCGCTTGAACTCCGACAAGCTCAAACTTATCCGCGCGGAGATTCCCGCGACCGCCCAGAATATTTCAAAACGGCTTGGGTATGACGCCTGACAGGGCTGCCGCGCCCAATGGCCCTATAGTGTAACAACAAGCCGCGAAAGCGGCTTGTTGTTTTAGGCCCTTGTTTACACTATGATAAGAAAACCACGAAGCACAGGCACCATGGACAAAAGCGGAAATTTTGAACAAGGAGTCTGTGTTTTCCGTGTGGTCTCTGTGGTTAATTTTTCAGATTTTCATTTCTATGCGTCTATCCTGTTTTACCGGAAAGAAGCCCTTGACGCGCCCCGCCTCTTCGTGCATAATTACCTTCTGTATCGAGCCGGTTCCAAAATGAAACCATTTTTGAAGCCCGTGGGGCGCAATGGGATTGAAGGGGCGCGAAGCGGCCGCGCCAGCGGCGGAACCCCCGGAAAGCCCGGTTTTTGCGAAGCAAAAATGCGCGCGAATGATTAGGGTTT
>JAISQU010000335.1 GCA_031274005.1 Spirochaetales bacterium | reverse complement strand
AAGCGGAAATCCTTTTGGCGCAGCCAAAAGATTGGAGCGAAAAGCCCGGTTTGCGGCGTTTTACGCCGCAAATGCGCCCAAATTCCGAATTATAAGGAGATTTTGAACAGGCTCTAAAGCGTACCCGGTCTCCTATTGCGGAGAGTCGTTTTTTTTTGTTGAAAAGTGTTGACATTATCTCCGCGTTACTCTATAAAGAAACATAATGTTTCTATGCAGAGTAACGAGGGGGACTCATGGAGTGTATGCCGGAGTTTGAACAGGTTAAAAATCTCGCGGAAAATTACAGGACTATTCCGGTGTGGCGTACCGTGCCTGTGGGAAAGCTGGACGCGGTGGGGACTTTTAGGATACTCAAGAATCTCAGCCGGCAGTGTTTCATTCTGGAGAGTCTGGAGGATTCGCGGCAGTGGGGCCGTTACACTTTTTTGGGCTATGATCCCAGGCTGGAGATTAGCTGTACGGACGGCTGCCTGACCATACGAAACGGAACCGACCTCAGGATTACAACGGATGATCCGGGCTCGTATATACGCAGAATCATCGAAGAAAACCGCGGGCCCCGGCTGCCGCAGCTGCCGCCTTTGACGGGCGGGCTTGTGGGGTATTTTTCTTATGACTACATGAAGTATGCAGAGAAGAGCCTTCGCCTCAATACCGCCGATGAGGAGGGTTTCAAGGATGTGGACCTGATGCTCTTCGACAAGCTGATTGTGTGGGATCATCTGGAAAATAAAATCATTCTTATCGTTAATATGAAGAGCGGCGCGGTGGAAGAAAATTACAGGCGCGCGGTGACGGAACTGGACAACATGGCGCGCATTCTGGAAACGGGTAAACTGGCAAAGATGAAGCCGCTGAAAATCCTTTCGCCTTTCCGCGCTCTTTTTGATAAGGAGCGTTACTGCGCGATGGTGGAGAAAGCCAAACATTACATTCACGAGGGCGATATTTTTCAGGTGGTGCTGTCGAACAGACTCGACGCCGGCGCGGAGGGCAGCCTTTTTGATACCTACAGGGTTCAGAGGCGCGATAATCCTTCTCCCTATATGTTTTATTTTTCAAGCGACGATATAGAGATAGCGGGCGCTTCGCCGGAGACGCTGGTCAAGCTCACCGGAACCGAGCTTTTGACTTTTCCTCTTGCGGGAACGCGGCCGCGGGGAAAGACTCCCGAAGAGGACGCTCTTCTTGAGAGGGAGCTTCTGGCGGATGCCAAAGAGCTTGCCGAACACAATATGCTGGTTGATTTGGGGCGCAACGATATTGGAAAGATAAGCGGGTTCGCCAGCGTGTCGGTCCGCAAATATCTTTCGGTTTTACGGTTCTCTCATGTGATGCACATTGGTTCTACGGTGCGGGGAGAAATACTGGCGGGCAAGACCGCCCTCGACGCCCTGGACGCGGTTCTGCCCGCGGGGACGCTTTCAGGGGCGCCGAAAATACGGGCCTGCCAGATTATCAGCGAACTGGAAAACACCCGGCGGGGAATTTACGGCGGCGCGATAGGCTATCTTTCTTTTACAGGAGACATGGACACCTGCATCGCCATACGGCTTGCCTTCAAGAAAAACGGCAGGGTCTTTGTGCGTTCCGGCGCGGGCATAGTCGCGGACAGCTCGCCGGAAAAAGAATACCAGGAGTGCGTCAACAAGATGCAGTCTGTGATTGACGCCCTGAAAGAAGCTGAGGGAGGGCTGCGGCCGTGATTTTACTCATCGATAACTACGACAGCTTTTCCTATAATCTGTATCAGCTCATAGGCGCCATCGATCCCGATATCAGGGTTGTCCGTAACGATGAGCTTGACTGCGCGCAGATTTCCGCTCTTGGCCCCCGCGGTATTGTGATTTCCCCCGGGCCGGGCCGGCCTTCCGCCGCCGGCGTCTGCGAAGAGGCGATTCGCGCGTTTACCGGGAAGATTCCCATTTTGGGCGTATGCCTGGGGCATCAGGCCATCTGCGAAGTTTTCGGCGCTACCGTAACCTACGCCAAGCGCTTGATGCACGGCAAGGCCTCGGCCATAACCCTGAAAAATGACAGCCCCCTTTTCGCCGGGCTGCCGCGGGTCTTTCAGGGCGCGCGCTATCACTCCCTCGCGGCAGACCCCAGTACCATTCCTGAGAGCCTGGTAGTTACCGCCGCAGCTGAGGACGGGGAGGTTATGGCTGTTCAGCACCGCGACCACCCTGTGTACGGAGTGCAGTTTCATCCTGAATCAATTTTGACTCCGCAGGGAAAAATCATAGTAGAGAACTTTATAGCCGGATTAAGGAGGTTTTGAAATGTTAATACGGGAGGCGATTCTCAAGGCGGCGGGCAGGCAGAATCTGGACTACGCTATGGCCGAGGCCGTGATGGACGAGATAATGGGGGGACGGGCAACGGATATTCAGATGGCTGCTTTTCTGACGGCCATGGCGGTCAAGGGCGAAACCATAGAAGAGATTACCGCGGCGGCGGCCGGTATGCGCAAGCATTGTATACGCATCCTGCACGATATGGATGTGCTGGAGATTGTCGGCACGGGAGGGGACAGGTCAAACTCCTTCAATATTTCATCCACTTCGGCTCTTGTTATTTCGGCGGCCGGGATTCCTGTTGCCAAGCACGGCAACAGGGCCGCGTCCAGCAAGTCGGGCGCGGCGGACGTGTTTGAAGCTCTGGGGGTGGATATTACCATTCCGCCGGAAAAAAGCCTGAAGCTCCTGCAAACCATCGGCCTGTGTTTCCTCTTTGCGCAGAACTATCATATTTCGATGAAGTATGTTGCGCCTGTCCGCAAAGAGCTGGGAATCAGAACCATTTTCAACATATTGGGTCCCCTGGTGAATCCGGCGGGGGCGAATATGGAGCTTCTGGGCGTTTACAGTCCCGATCTTATAGAGCCTCTCGCGCGGGTGCTTTCAAACCTTGGGGTAAAAAGCGCTCTTGTTGTATACGGTCAGGACGGGCTGGATGAGATTTCCATGAGTTCGCCCACAAGCGTCTGCGAAGTACGGGACGGCGTATTTAAGTCCTACACCATCGAGCCGCAGCAGTTCGGCCTGAACCGCTGTAAAAAGGAGGACCTTACGGGCGGGTCCCCCGCGGAAAACGCCGAAATTACCCGCGGCATACTCCGCGGCGAAAAAGGGCCTAAACGCGACGCGGTGGTACTGAACTCCGCCGCGGCGATCTACATCGCGAAGCCCCACATCTCTTTGCCGGAGGCCGTCAAACTTGCCTCGCACATCATCGACTCCGGCAAGGCCGAAGATCAGTTGGAGAAATTTATTCGCATGTCGAAGGCATAACTGAGATGGTTCCAAAATGAAAACCGTAATCATGAACAGGGCGGACTATGTTATTTTTTAAGTTTGGGCGGACGGAACCAGAAAAATTTAATATTCTCAGCCTGTTCAACAGGCTTAAATTCTCCGTCAGAAGTAATAAACTGAATGGACAGGTCATTGGCGGTTGCAAGTCCTATAGAGTCCGCAAAGGATATAGCATAGGAAGTTTTAAGCCTAGCGGCTTCCCGCAGGACAGAATGGGTAATAGTATTGATTATCTTGATTGGGCCGTTAAGGATAGATCCAAGTATTTCCCCGGCGATCTCAATTCCCATTACATAAATACGATCATAATAGACTTCAAGCAACTGGGCAATGCTTATGGAAAGGGTAATTTCCCCTGTCTCTGCTTTTTGAAGAAGGTCGTCTATAATGTCATCGCCTTCTTCGCCATTAATTAAAAAGCGCAAGCAAAGCGCATGCGTCGAGAAGATAATGCAAGGTTATCTATTTCCTGTAACGGCTGTTTTCATACCGCCCGGATTCATCAATGGAATCTTCAAGGGCTTTATCAGTACGTTTGCGTTCAAAATACGCATCCATCGTATCCATACCTTTACTTATACCCCGGAGCGATCTGAGCGGCTTAATCTGTTTAACAGTTTCCGATTCGGGAAAATAAACAATCCGCGCCTTT
>JAISQU010000331.1 GCA_031274005.1 Spirochaetales bacterium | reverse complement strand
TCGGTGTAGGTATAATATTTTCACCTACAAATTGTCTAAATTTGCTATAAAACCACCTAATTCCTTATACCATAAGGAATTAGGAAATGTAGCTATAATATTTCTGTAGAATTCAGGATACAGGTATGCCGGAAACGAGCCGTTTTTGCCTCACCTTGCCGACACAGACCTATGGACGCCCTCAAGCCTTGTTTATTGGCTTGACCGTAAATTACAGCAGCCTGATATATCGCAGCCCCAAATGCTGGAATGGCTCCGCCGGAATATTGAATACCTTACGGATACCCGGAAAATCACCCTTGCCAATCTGATGATTGCTAAATATGCCTTGCTGAATAAACTTTTGTCAAAGATTAACAATGCCCGGCATCAAGTAAAAAACAAGGCCTTTGAACTGTTTCAAAATGAGACCCGCAAAACCCTTGACTATAAAAATCCGTTCAAATTTACGGCGGACATGTACGACGGGGAATTATTTTATACCGGCAATTACCAATTCACCAAACACTTTTTAGGCAATAATAAAATTCCCCTCATAGACGGCGGGGAAACCGGGGAAGAATTTCAATGCGCAAAAGCAATAGACGCCGAACCAGAAGTACAATTCTGGCTCCGCAATGTCGCGCGGCACCCCGCTTCGTTCAAACTTCCCACATCAACAGATTTCTTCTACCCTGATTTTATAGCCCTGCTCAATGACAGCCGCATACTGGTGGTTGAATACAAAGGCGCCCACCTTGCCGAAACCCCGGACACCAAAGAAAAGACAAACATCGGCGAGATATGGGCAAAACTCTCAAAAGGCAAAGCCTTATTCATGGTTGTTACAGTTAAGAAGGGCGGCAAGAGTTTACAAGAACAGCTCAGAGAAAGAATATCAAGTGAACCGGTTCCAAAATGAAAACCGTAATCATTCGTGCGCATTTTTTGCGGCTTCACCGCAAAAAACCGGGCTTTTCGGGGGTTCCGCCGCAGCCTGCCATGCCGTGAAAGCAGACCTGAAAAATTGCAAAGCAATTTTGTAAGCGTCTTTACACAAAACGGTCGCTCGCGCCCCTACAATCCCTTGCGCCCCACGGGCTTCAAAAAATGGTTTCATTTTGGAACCGGCTCAAGTATTTGCGAATTCCGGCGATATGAGGTATCATTGTGATATGGCTGAATATACAATTTTAGTGTCCTGGGACGATGAGGCCCGTGTCTGGATTGCGGAAAATGATGATATACCCATCATACTGGAGAACGCCTCACTGGATACCCTGATAGATCAGGTGAAACTGGCAACGCCGGAGCTTCTTGAACTAAACGGAAAACCGCATACGGGCATCCGCCTGTTTTTTAAGATAGAACACGAGGCTGTTGTAGCGTAATGAGGGTTTCCAGTGACTTTGCACAGAAAAAAATGTTGCACCCCCGGACTAAGCCGCTATTTCAATAAAAAAGAAACTGTAACGGAAAAGGTCAATTCCGGCCCGGAGAGTTCCGGGGGGAAGGCGGGATACGGCTGGGCTTTGCGTACGGCCTCAATGGCCGCGGCGTTGAGCCTTTGGTGGCGGCTTTTTTCTTCCGGTACGGGGTCGCCCACAAGAAGGCCGGTACGGGACAGGGTAAAACGCACGCGGACAGATCCTTCCTGCTCCTGCCTGCGGGCGGCGTAGGGGTATTCCTTGTGTTTATCTATGTGCCCCCGGATTATATGCGCGTAGCGGACAAAAAAATCTTCGCGGGTTTCAGTTTTAGGGGAAACCGCCGCGGGAATGTCCGCCCGCGCCGCAGGCGTGGGCGGGGCTGCGATTTCCGTGATAATGCCGTCAGGGGAATTTTCTTTAGGCAGGGGCTTGACTTTGACGGGTTCGGGTTTTCGCGGCGCGGGTTTTTCGTCTTCCGGCCGGGGTGCGATATTGACAAGCGAAAAAACTTTAGCCGGCGCGGCGGAGGTTTTTTCCGCCGCACCGGATGAAAGGCGGGGGGCAAAGAAAAGCAGACCCGCGTGCAGGGTAAGTGAAACGGCGAGCACAGCCGAAAAGCGTTTATTGATTCGCAAGCGGGTCCAGACCCCGCCCTCTAGGGCGTTTTGAACCGGGTAAGGCTTTGTTTGCCGGGGTATGGACCCGCGTACAATCCATACCTTGCAGAACGACGATACCTCGCCCTTGAGGGCGAGGAGAGTCATTTTCATACGCGCGCATCCGCAAGAAGGAAACCTCCGTAAGTACCTTGATGAGCCTAACCATGGTACTATTACACAGCCAGCATTGTCTATGTGTGAGACTTCGGAGCAACCCAACCGGGAATGACGGATTAATTACCCCGCTGAAAACAAAAAAGGATCCCGCCCCGGCCAACGGCCGGAGCGGGATGAGGTATCTAAATCGACGGGCAACCAATCGCCGATTCCAAAAAGTTAAGGCCTCAAAAAGTTAAGGCAGGGTTTGGTAGTAGCCTTTAAATGTGCGCGGCCCGCTTGTGGGGGTCTCAATGTCCGAAATCTGTAGTTCTATATAACCATTGCCAGCACCGTTTTTGATTATATAAACATTCTTGGTTGCGGAATAAGCGCTAGTCGGCGGCGGCATTGCGGCGCTAAGATCGAAATGATAGAACTGCTTTGCGTTGTACTTGTAATCCCAAAAGGCATTACTACTCTCTCCATCCCCAGAGCCATATCCGATGTATGTCATCGTATTTAGTACCGCCGCGGAGCCATTGGTGACAGGACCACTTTGCGCCATTGAGCTTACATACTTTGTGGTATCCGTCGGGTAGGGAGAGTCTTCCAGTGCAGGAAGCGTTGTCAGGTTCTTAAAAGTTTTCCCGATATACCAAACGCCGCCCGCACCGCCGGAACTAACACTAGTTGCCGTAGCGCCGCTGTTGGTGTAAAGCATACGGGCATAGGCAAAAGCAATGTCCCAGTTTTGATTTCCGGCAGAGTCCGCATCGACACCATCGCTTGCACTTGTAAAACCACCATTTTCAAAATCAAAGTATTTTGTCTGCCCACTGGTCAACGTAATGGAAAACTCCGTCGCGCCGCTGTAGTCATCGAGGTCATCACCATCATCGTCGCCATCGGTACAGCCCATAAAAAAGAGCGCCGCGGCGGCGAAGCCCGCAAACAAAAACTTTCGAAAAATCGTACTGCGTATCATAAAAACTCCTTACAATGAATATTGGATGCCCATAGAAAATGTCTGGCTGGTTGCTGGGCCAAGGGAGTCAATCTCTCCCGTTATATTGTCAATGGAGAACCTCAGTTTAATGTGGCCTCCAATCTCCGCGGAAAAATAAAAGTCAAGAATAAAACGCGCCTCGTAATCCGGGTCTTCGGGGTACAGGGGCGAAAAATATCTTCCCTGAAGGTAGGTATAAATTCCCGCGCCCGTAAAATCGCCGCCCGCCTTCATCTTAATCATATGGGCCGGCTGTTCATGCAGTTTTTCCTTCTCCTCCCTGTCCCAGGCAAAAATGTAACTGTAGCCCGCGGAAAGAAAACCGTAATCAAATACATTTACTTTAGCCTCGCTGTCGGCGCCCAACCGCATGGAACGGTAAATATTTTCCGGCCTGTAGATGTTCGTTCCGGTATAGCCCGCCACCCCCGTATCAATGTACTCGATTTCATCACGTAACTCGGTGTAGTAAAAGTTTACCTGAGCGGAATGTCCGGGCTGCGCGTATTCAAGCCCAAGATTAAATCCCAGAGAATATTCGGGTTTCAGGTCTTCATTCCCCAGAATAAGGGGATGACCGGGGGTATCGTCTTTGACAAGATACATCTCGTTAAAGTCGGGCGCGCGATAACCTACCCCTGCGCCGCCCAGAACGCGGAACTCTTTGGACAGGTGATACATGGCCGACAGCTTGGGCGCGGCGACGAGGCTGCCAAATTGAGAGTTTCTTTCAAGCCGCAGACCGGCAATGACGGAATACACATCTTCGGTAAAACGCTCGGCCTGAAAAAACACGGCCTCTTTATCTGCAGCGGCAAAAGTTTCCTCGTCATTGCGCAGATTGTATTTGTCCATGGTGTTATAGGCCCCTTCAAGGCCCAGAGTAATAATATAATTCTCAATCCCGTCGTACACTCCCATGGCTTCGGCGGCGAGGAGGTTTTCATTTTCGTGGTTATCGCCCGTGTACCATGTATCAAGGGGGCCGGAATAGGTATCCTTATCGCGCTGATAATAGTTGTCGTAGAGCCTGAGGGTAAGAGTTGCGCTTTCAAGCGGGGTAAAATTCGTTTCTATATAGCCGTCGGCCCGTGTATAGTCTTTCCGTTCCATGCTTCCCACAGCGCTGGTTTTTTCGTCGCTGCGCATCATCATAAAGGAGCCGCCGAAGCGTACTTCGGAGGCGTCGCCGGGGTTAAAAGCCGTGTCAAAACCCGCCTTGCCGCGCTTATATTCCGGCAGAATGGAAGCCGCCTCTTTTTCCGCGTAATAAAAATTCCCCCGTGAGCCTTCCAGAGTGATGGAGCTGCGCGCCGGCCCAATGGGGAAACCGGCCTTGACCACGGCGGTTTGTTCCCGCACGGGGTCAAAGTCGGAAAGAGGATCCGCTTTATAGGAAGTATCCGGGTCGTCATAGGCAAGCAGAAACCTGTTTGTCAGCGATACGGACAGGGAAACCTCCCCGTCCGGTTTTTTTGTAATGATATTTATAACGCCCCCGATTCCGTCGGAACCGTAGAGGGCCGACTGCGGCCCCCGCACGATTTCGATTCGTTCCACATTCCCGAGGGGCAATGTTTCCCCGTTGAGCCTTTGGGCTATCCTGCCCACAACGCGCCGTCCGTCTATAAGATAGAGGACGCGGCTCTCACCCATGCCCTGAAGCTGTACATAGTCCCCCATGGCGTTGGATGTATACATAACGCCGTAGTCGCTCAGAATATCCATAACCGTATCGGCGCCGGAATGTTCGATTTCTTCCGCCGTTATGATTTCCGTGGCTATGGGCGTGTCGGCCAGGCGTTTTTCCGTTTTGGTGCCTGTTACGGTAATTGCTTCAAGCCTGTAGGCGGATTCTTCCCCTTCCCCCGTTTGTTCCTGGGCAAAGGCGAGCCCCAGGCCGCAAAGACCGGCAAAACACATTATGAAAACCTCCGACTTCATACACCCTCACATAATTAGTTGCGATTAACTAAGTTCGTTTATACTTTCTACACGAAAATAAATAATCTGTCAAGTAAATTTTCCGTTTTTTTTAATTTTTTTTTCGGAAAGCCCGCGGGTCGCAAGGGGCTGGCCGCGGCGGACCGCTGCTCGCCCATGCAGCCAGGATTGGAGGGGCGCGGGCGGCCCCGGTACACCGGGGCGGAACCCCCGCAAAGCCCGGTTCCGCCGGCCCGGCGGCGGAATGCGCCGGTATTCATAAAGCGACGCTGTCTTTTATCCACGCGAGGTACCCGGCAAGGCCGCCTCCCGCGGGCAGGAATATGAGTTCGGGTAATTCGTAGGGGTGATTTTTTTTCACTACGGCTTCTATGTCCGCCAGTTTCGATTTGAGGGTTTTTATGACGAGAAGGACTTCTTTATCGGTTTCGATTTTGCCTTTCCACCAATAAGTAGACAGAATACCGGGGATTATCTGGACGCACGCCGCCGCCCTGCTTTCTACCAAGGCGCGGGCCAGAGCTTCGCCCGTCTGGGGAGGGGCGGAAACTGTTACAACGCCTGTTTCGTCGGTCATGAGGCCTCCTGTTTCCAGAATATGCGGGAAGTATAGCGCGCCGCGGGAATAAAAAAAAGGTTCCCGCATGACAACGTCACACGGGAACCTGTGATGAAAACTCCCAAGGTAAAGGAGGAAAAACCCCTGGAAGCCGACTCGGAAGAGTCAACGAATAATTCATATATAAAACAACGCGGACGGGGAAAGGTAACAAATGAATGTGCGGGATGGGGGGCATAACGCGGACTCAAAGCGTTGACTAGAGTCTCATTCTTTAGTAGCATTACGGGTGTGGGGAGAAAAATCTTTTCACAGGAGGTAGTATGTCTGATCAAAATTATACTCTCTCGTCCGCAGCGGCGAGGGAGCGGAGTCTTTTACGGAATGTCTATATCTGGATGGCGGCGGGACTCGCCCTGACAGGTATTGTGGCCTATGGGGTTGCCACAAACCCCCGGATTCTGCAAATGATTTTTTCCAGCCAGTTTACGTTTTTCGGCATCATCATTGCGCAGTTCGGGCTGGTACTGTTTCTGTCCGCCCGCGTTATGCGTATGAGCGTTTCAACGGCGACTATTTGTTTCGCGGCCTACGCGGCTCTGACCGGCGTTACCCTGTCTTCGGTTTTCATTGCCTATACCTACTCAAGTATCGCTTCGACTTTCTTCATCACGGCGGGTACTTTCGCGGGGATGAGCGTATACGCGGTAACAACCCGGCGTGATTTGTCGGGTCTTGGGAGCTACCTGATGATGGGGCTTATCGGCATTATCATTGCGTCGGTGGTCAATATATTCCTCAAGTCCGAGGCTTTCAACTGGATTGTCTCTTTTGCGGGAGTTCTCCTTTTCGTGGGCTTGACGGCCTACGATACCCAGATCATCAAACGCTGGAGCGCGGAAGCCGGGGCGGGTTCCGACGAAGCGACTTTCGTCCGCTTGTCCATTCTGGGCGCCCTGCATCTGTACCTCGATTTTATTAACCTCTTTCTGTATCTTTTGCGCATTTTCGGCAAGCGGCGCTGAGGCGGACACCGGGCTTTCCGTTCCAAAGCACCTTGGTCGGACTAAAGATACAGATATAAAAACCGCAGAGGACTCAGGAGATCTCAGAGGAGATAAGGAAGAAATAAACCGTAAAAAGGCTGTTTTCGGCTTTGCGTGTACTGTTTTCTCCTATATCATCTCTGCGTCCTCTGCGGTCAGAATTATTCTTTTCTGTATGATGTTGCGCCGCGTGTAGCACCGTGTTATACTTGTATCCATATGAAACGGCGTCTTCCCATCGGCATACAGGATTTTGTAACTATCCGCGAAGATGGTTTTTGCTATGTGGATAAAACAAAGCGCATCCACGACCTTTTAACCGGTTCGGGAAAGAGCTTCTTCTTATCCCGCCCCCGGCGTTTCGGCAAATCCCTTTTATGTTCAACTTTGGGGGCAATTTTTGAGGGCCGCCGGGAACTGTTTACCGGACTTGCCATAGACAGCCTCGAATGGGACTGGAAGAAGCATCCTGTAATTCGTATTGATTTAAACCCCGGTAACTATGGACAGGGAGTTGATGTATTGTTTGAAAACTGTAACCGGTCCCTGGAGTTTGCCGCTCAAAAATTTCATGTTTCCCTTACCGGAGACTCTTCGGGAGATAGTTTTATCCGTTTAATCAAGGCGCTGAATGACAGATATGGAGAGAAGGTCGCGGTTATCATCGACGAATACGACAAACCTCTTCTTAATACTATGGACGATAGAGATCTTCATGTGGCAATTCGGAATGAACTGGAAGGTTTTTACGGCGTCTTAAAATCCACAGATGAACACCTCAAATTTGTGTTTTTAACAGGCGTGACCAAATTCTCGCAAGTCAGCGTTTTCTCCGACTTGAATCATCTCACCGACCTTACCCTGAACCCCTGCTACGCCGATTTGTGCGGCATTACCCAGGAAGAGCTGGAAAGGGATTTCGCGCCGGAAATTGAGGATGTGGCGCGGACAACCGGCCGGGACAGAGAGACGTATCTTGAGGATCTCCGGCGCTTTTACAACGGGTATCGTTTTTCGGAGAAACCTCTGACGGTGTATAACCCCTTCGATTTACTCAATCACTTTTTTCAGGAGGGGAAATTTTTACCCTACTGGTTTGAAACCGGTACGCCCACTTTTCTCATCAAACTTATTGAAAACCAGAATATAGACATTGCCGGTCTGGAAAAAGAGACGGTGTACTATGACGACCTTCGCAAGTATGATGTGGCCGACATGCAGGCGGTGCCGGTGCTGTATCAGTCCGGGTATTTGACGATTTCCGGCTACGATGAGGAACTACAGGCATACTCCCTTGATTATCCCAACGAGGAAGTGCGCGGGGGCTTCGCCAAATCCCTTATGGAAAAATACCTCAAAGCCCCTGATCAGGATTTACGCGCTCTGGCTTCGGCTCTCCCCCGCGCCTTATATCAGGGGGATATAGAGGGAGCGATGAACGCGCTTCCCCCATTTTTCGCGTCTATACCCTATGACATTCAGATTAAACAGGAAAAGTATTTTCAGACAGTGGTACACCTGATATTCCGTATGCTGGGGCTGCACTGCCAGTCGGAAGTAAAGACCGCCGCCGGACGGATTGACACGCTGGCGCAGACAAAGCGTTACGTATACTGTTTTGAGTTCAAGCTGGGCGGCGGCGCGGGAAGCAAAAGCAGCGAGACTCTGGCGGAGGAAGCCCTGCGGCAAATAGACAGTAAAGAGTATCTTTTACCGTGGACGGGGAGCGGAAAAACCCTCATCAAAGTGGGGGTGGCCTTTGACTCCGAAAAACGAAACATAGGCGCGTGGAAAACGGGATAACCGCAGGGCATAGTCTAAACTTGACCCACAAATAAGCATGCGGAATATAAACCGCGAAGTCGAAAAAGTCGAAAAAGGGAAGAAAAAGAAGGAAAAACCGTGGTATTTCCTGTTTTTATCTCAAATCTT
>JAISQU010000275.1 GCA_031274005.1 Spirochaetales bacterium | reverse complement strand
GCGTATGGTTTTAGAAATATTGAGAATATGCTTGCGTTGGTAATGCTCAGATGTTCAGGCGTTAATTTAAGCCTGCCGGGAAGGGCCTAATATGGCCCACACATACTGATGAAGGCTCATATTTCAGGCAAGTTTAGAGATGAGAAGAATGCTGCTACGGGATTTCAAAATGAGCGGCTTTGCGGAAGAAGTCTTCCGCCGGTATGCTGAAAAAAACAACCAACCCATGCTGCTGACCAAAGGCGAGTTCTACAGACTGGTTCCTTTCTGTCCCGTGGAAGAAATACCCGACGAGGTAACTGAAAAACTTGACCTGTTAGCCCGCTATCTTGAAGTACCCGCGGATTGACGCCAGGCCGAAACAATTGACACAAATCATCAAAAGCGGTGTACAATGGAACTACAAAGGGTAAACGTATGAATGGCATTATCGAATTGCGGGAAACATCGCCGAATCACTGGCGGGCAAAATATCAGGGTAATTATGGGGTGTATACCATAAAAATAACTACCGACGGGAAACGACGGCTCTCTTTTTCCTGTTCCTGCCCCAGCGACTATTATCCCTGTAAGCATATTGACATGGTTGAGGAAGCTATCGCCGAACGGATAGCCAAAAACACGGCAAGCCCAAAAGCCGGAAAAGATATAAGCGCCGGGGAATTGCTGAAGAAACTTACGCATGAAGAATTATATGATTTTACGGCAAGAATAGTAAAAAACAACCTGGATCTGTCAAACGCCGTTCTTCTGGAATTTTCAGATAAAATCGAGACAAAAAACAAAAATAAATATGCTCCGATCATACGCCGCGGTTTAGCGGATGTGAATTTCGATGCTGAGGATTATTACTATCATGAGTTTGCCCAGGATATTGACATCCTGGCCCAATGGTTTGATAAAGCCCGGCAGCGCCTTACGGAAAAAAAAGTCCGGGAAGCGGTATTGATTGCCCAGGCCTGTATAGAGGAATACGCCCAATGGCTGGAAGAGCAGGATTCCGATATTGGGGATTATATCTGCGAAGACTATCAGTCCGCGCCCTTTGAGATTCTGAAACAGGCCGCCGCGCATCCCGAAATAAACGCCAGGGACATCTACGTCTATTGTATGAGCGAAATGCCAAAGGAAAAATACGCGGGAACAATGATGTTTGATGGTTTTAATGATTTACTGATGAAAGTTTCGGCAAAGGTAGATCCTGAAGCCTTTATTGCCTTGCAGTATACCTTACTGGAAAAGGTTGAGGATAAGAGCTCGTATGCAGCGCAGAAAATTCTCCAGCGGATCATTGATTTTTACAAAACCCGCCATCAGCCCCAAAAAGCATGGCAATGCATTGAGGAGAATATACAAATAGATTCCTTCCGTAAAATCGTCGTTGAAAAAAGGATTAAACAAAAAGATTTTGCCGGAGCGAAAAAACTCATCCGCGATCATATCGGACAGAAGGAGCGGACAACATCTTATCCTGATTGCTGGGATGATTACCTTCTGCAAATTGCCCAAAAGGAAAAGGATACGCCCGTCATACGCAGTATTGCGTATTCATTTATTGAGGATCATTTTGAGGATTCATATTACCGGATATACAAGTCCGCTTTTAGCGCCGCCGAATGGGCGGAAGAATCAGAAAAGCTCTTCCGGCATTACCGGTGCAAGACAAATTTCTACGAAAATCCCGCCGCCGATCTTTTGGCCGCCGAAGGCAGCGCTGAAAAACTGATAGATTATATTGCAGAATGCCTTTCCCCTGATAATATGGAAAAATATCATAAATTTTTCGCCCCGGCCTTTCCCGAAAGAACCCTTGATATGTTCAGGAAGGCCATCGACCGTTACGCGGAAAAAAACACCGGCCGTTCCTGTTATGAACGTATCCGCGAGCTGTTCAGGCAGATGGAGAAAATCCGGGGAGGCGCCGCCGTGACGGCCGACATGAAAAACAACTACCGGATCAAATATAAAAACCGGCCCGCGATGATGGGAACTCTGAACCTCAAAGGATGAGTTTTTCCGGAGTGCAACAATTTTTTCCGCGCAAAATTAATGGAAGACCGCGGGTCTTACGCGCAAGGGACACTGCCGAGCCGCTTGCGGCGCATACAATCCGTACCTATCAGTGCCAGACCCGAAGGGGCTGATAGAAGCGGAAATCCTTTTTTGCCGCGGAACGCGGCAAAAAAGATTGAAGCGTAAAGCCCGGTTCTGTGCCGCGCCGCGCGGTACAGAATGCGCCCATCTTCTTCATACTTTTAGAACTCCACCCTCCTGCCTTCCAAGCGTAGCCGGTTTCGGAAAACTGTAGTATAATAAGCGCATGACAATCCGTAAAATGCCGGTCGGCATACAGAATTTTGAAAAACTGCGGAGCGAAAATTATCTCTACGCGGACAAGAGCGCTTACATCTACCGGCTGGCTCAGGAGGGCGCCCCCTGTTTTCTTGGCCGCCCCAGACGCTTCGGCAAGAGTCTTTTGATATCGGCCTTCAAGGCGTATTTTCAGGGCCGGAAAGACCTTTTTGAGGGGCTTGCCATAGCGGAACTGGAGAAGGAATGGACGGAGTATCCGGTTTTTCACTTTGACCTTGTTACCGGACTCTATGACAGCAGCGGGGGGCTGGAAGAAACGCTCGACAAAAACCTCCGAACCCTTGAGGCGGTTTGGGGAAAAAGCGAATATGACATCTCGGCGCACGCGCGGTTTGAAAGCCTTATCCGCCGGGCCAGTGAAAAAAGCGGGAAGAAGGTGGTCGTGCTTGTTGACGAGTACGACAAGCCCCTGCTCGCCTCCCTTGAGAAAGGCATTGAACACGATGAAATCAGGGACACGCTTAAAGCGTTTTACTCGGTTTTGAAGGGCGCGGACCATTACCTGCGCTTTGTGTTTCTTACGGGAATTACCAAGTTTTCCAAAGTCAGCCTGTTCAGCGACTTGAATCAACTCCGCGATATCAGCATGCTCTGCGCCTACGCGGGTATCTGCGGCATCACCGAGACCGAGCTTGCGCACAACTTCGGGCCTGAAATACAGGCCCTGGCCGATACCCGGGGCACAGGTTATAAGGAAACGCTTGAAGAGCTAAAGCGGAACTACAACGGCTATCATTTTTCGGAGGACAGCGAGGGCGTGTTTAATCCCTTCAGCCTTCTTAGCACCTTCGCGAACGGCAAAATTTCGTATTACTGGTTTGAAACCGGAACGCCGGCCTTTCTTGCCCGGGAGATGCAGAAAAACCGCTTCAATGTTTCCAAAATCGGGGAAGGGCTTATGATGAGGCAGAGCGATATTGTAAATTACGCCTTAGGCGAAAACCCCGTCCCCATGCTCTATCAGAGCGGCTATCTTACCATCAAGTCCTACGACCCGCGCACCATGCGCTACACCCTGGTTTTTCCGAATGACGAGGTAAAGTACGGTTTTCTCGATAATCTGCTTGCCGCCTACGCGCCTGTGGTGAAGCGGGGGAACGGTTTTTTTGTCGAGGACTTTCTTGACGACATGGCGAAGGGCGATATGGACAGCGTTATGAGGCGCTTTCAGGCGTTTTTCGCGAACATCCCCTACGATATAACAAACAATTTCGAGACGGAGCAGCATTACGAGACTGTTTTTTACATAGTATTTACGCTTCTGGGGCAGTACACCAAAGCGGAAGTGCGCAGCGCCGCCGGGCGCGCCGACGCGGTGGTGGAAACTGATGACAGGGTCTATGTTTTCGAGTTCAAGCTCAACGCCGAAGGCGGCAAAACCTGGACCGCGGAAGAGGCGCTGGCGCAGATTGACGCCAAGGATTACCTTATACCTTATCAAAGCGGCGGGCGCGCGCTGGTAAAGGTGGGCGCGGTTTTTGACAGGGAAAAGCGCAACCTGGCGTCCTGGCTCATCTCGCCCCCGTAGCCCAGGCTGCTCGCCCATGCGTCCCGGGCTGGTCACAACGGAAGCCCGTTGTTGCTCGCCCATGCGTCCCGGGAAAAGAATGATAACCGCGGAGTGCGCGGAGAACGCAGAGGAAGAAAAAATATGATATGATCTTTTTCTCTGCGCCCCCTGCGTTCTCTGCGGTTTATCCTCTCCTCTTTTCTATTTCTAACTTGACATTATACAAAGTTAAAGGCATACTTTACATATGATTAGTGAAACAAACCGTGAACCCGAAATGGGACTGACATTTGAAAAGGTATGGGCTGCGCTTCAGGAAAACGCCAGACAAATGCGGGAAAGTCAACGAGAGTTCGACCGGCTCTCAAAAGAGACCGACGCGCGGATGAAGGAAACCGACGCGCAGATAAAAGAGACTGCCGCGCGGATAAAAGAAACTGCCGCGCAGATGAAGGAAACCGATGCGCAGATGAAGGAAACCGACCGGAAAATGAAAGAGACCGACCGGAAAATCGGCAAACTGGGCGACCGGCTCGGTGAATTAATCGAACATCTGGTAGCTCCCAATATGATAAAAAAATTTAACGACCTGGGTTATACTTTCAGCAAATACAGTATCCATGTAATTATTGACGATCCCAAACTTTCACTGGCCGCCGAGATCGACATTCTGCTTGAGAACGGAGATGTCGCGCTGGCGGTAGAAGTTAAGTCAAAATTGGCAACCGAACATATAAGCGATCATGTAGCGCGGATGCAAAAACTGCGGCGCTATTCGGACGCGCGCAAAGATTTCCGCAAATTCATAGGAGCCGTAGCCGGAGGGATTGTTCCCCCGGAGGCAAAAAGTTTCGCGCTTAAAAATGGTTTTTACGTAATGGAACAGTCCGGAGATACAATGACCCTGGATATTCCCAAAGACTTTTCCCCAAAAGAGTGGTAAAGGAGTTCCCATGAAATCCCCTGTAAGAGCCTGTTCAAAATCTCCTTAATAATTCGGAATTTGGGCGCATTTGCGGCGTAAAACGCCGCAAACCGGGCTTTTCGCTCCAATCTTTTGGCTGCGCCAAAAGGATTTCCGCT
>JAISQU010000270.1 GCA_031274005.1 Spirochaetales bacterium | reverse complement strand
AACCTGCCTTTAGGCAGGTTGTACGCCGGCTTTTCGCTCCAATCTTTTGGCTGCGCCAAAAGGATTTCCGCTTCAATCCCTTGCGCGCCCGGGGGGAGGCAAGATATTAAACAGGCTCTTACGGAAGACGAAAAGAAAGAAGCCATGAAAAAGGCGGTAGCCTGGTGTATCGCCAACAATATACTCAGGTCTTTTTTGGAGACCCACGGTTCGGAGGTGGTCAATATGTTAATGACCGAATGGAAACTTGAAGACGCATTGGTAGTAGAGCGGGAAGAAGGCCGGGAAGAAGGCTTGGAAAAAGGCCGGGAGGAGGATGTCAGAAATCTTCTTGAGTTCGGCATGACAGTAGAACAGATTTCTCAGGCGCTAAAACTGCCGCCTGAAACGGTCAGGCAATATAGTGATTCGAGCCGGTAAATCGCGCGAAGGCGCGGTAAGCCCTGGTATTCAGTCCTGATGGGAAAGCGAACGGGCCTCTTACCGCTCCTCACTATTCCCTTCTATCTGCTTACTATCCTGGTTTAGGAGTATAGAATGAAAAAAATACACGCCGGAGTTCTTTTGATATGCGCGATTTTCGCCCTTATGCCGGGCTGCGCGACTCAAAGCCAAAGCGCCGCCGGGACAGCAGCCCAACCCGCGGAAACCGAAGCGGGGCTGCTCAGTCTGGACGAGGCTGTACGCGATTTTTCAATTTACTTAACGGGCCGCGTACCCGCAAGTTCCGCGGCGGCGGTTCTTAATGTGGAAGCTCCCCTGAAAGGCATTTCCGATTATGTTACCGATACCCTTGAGGAGAATCTTCTGAATACCACGCAGGCGAAAATGGTGAGCCGCCAGAACCTTGAGCTTATCAAAAAGGAACAGCACATTCAGGGCGGCGCATATGTGGACAAGGATACCGCCGTGCGGATGGGCCATATCGCGGGGTGGGAAACAGTTATTTCCGGCGCGGTGTCGGCCCTGAGCGCGGGTTACCGTATGAGCCTGTGGGCCGTGGCTGTGGAATCGGCGGAGCTTCTGGGGGCGAAAAATTATTTAATCAAAAGCGACGCCGTGCTTGCGGGCATAGTAAACCCCAGCCAGTCTATACGGGAACTTGCCCGGCGGGAAGAAATTCTCCGGCCTTTTACGGAGCAAACGAACGACTTCGACCTGCGGGTCTCTCCCGCAGGGGCAAAAGACGTTTTTTATGACGGCGAGGATCTGCGCCTTTCCCTGCTGGCCGGGGCGGATTGCTATTTTGTAGTCTATCAGGTTGACGTAAACAACATGATACAGCTTATCTATCCCAAATCCTGGGACAAAGACAACACCCTGAAAGCCGGGGTAAAAAAAACCATTCCTGAACACGCCCGGTTTGACCTGCACTCGCCTTTCGGGGAGGAGCGGATTCTGGTCTACGCCTCGGAAGCGCCCATAGACATAAGCCCGCGGCAGTACGAACCCAGGCTGCTTACCCCGGAATACATTTCCAACCCTCAGGCCCTCTGGCAGGGCGGAGGCATAGCCGCGGCGGGCAACAAGGGCCTTTCGGTACGGCCCCGGGGCGCCGCCGGGCAGTTCGTCTATACGATATTGCCGGATTAATGGATTACCGCGAATTTTTATCCCGCGTAGATATTTCCGGCCCCCTCCGGGAAAAGGAACCCATGAGCCGCCACACAACTTTTGAAACAGGCGGCCCCGCGGATATCTATGCCGAACCTTCCGGCGCGGAAGAACTGGCGGCGCTTTTGACCGAGGCGCGGCGGGCGGATATTCCTGTTTTTATTTTGGGCGGCGGCGCGAACCTTCTGGTCGCGGACAGGGGCGTGCGGGGCCTGGTTATAAGTACCCGCGCCCTAAAGGACTGCGAAACATTGGGGACGGGAGACAGGTTTTATCTGCGGGCGGGAGCAGGTTTACCCATAAGCGAAGCCGCCCTCCTGGCCGCGGGCGCGGGACTTGCGGGACTGGAGTTTATTTACGCCATGCCCGGCAGCGCGGGCGGGGCTTTGTGTATGAACGCCCGGTGTTACGGCCTCTGCGTAGCCGACATACTGGAAAAGGTGATTTTTCTGGATGACAACCTGCGGGTACGGGAAAAAAGCCGGGAGGACGCGGCTTTCATGGCGGGCTTCGGCTATAAAACATCCCCCTTTCAGACCGGCGGCGGGGTAATTCTGGAAGCGGTTTTCCGGCTCCGCCCCGGCGTAAAGGACGAAATAGAAGAAAAGATGCGCCGCATCGAGGAAGACCGCCGGGAAAAGGGGCATTTTCTGGCCCCCAGTGCGGGTTCGGTTTTCAAGAACAACCGGGCCTTTGGCGCTCCCGCCGGGGCCATACTGGACAGGCTCGGCTTCCGGGGCTTCACCCTCGGTGGGGCGCAAGTTTCGCCCCTGCACGCGAACATCATTATAAACACGGGAAACGCCGCCTCCGCCGACATACGCCGGCTTATTCAAATCATGCAGGAAAAAACCCTCGCGGAAACCGGCTTTCAACTTGAACCGGAAATTATCTACGCCGGCGACTGGTAAGAGCCTGTTCAAAATCTCCTTAATAATTCGGAATTTGGGCGCATTTGCGGCGTAAAACGCCGCAAACCGGGCTTTTCGCTCCAATCTTTTGGCTGCGCCAAAAGGATTTCCGCT
>JAISQU010000197.1 GCA_031274005.1 Spirochaetales bacterium | reverse complement strand
TTTTATCTCAAATCTTACAAATTACCTGGATATAACAAGGTAAAACCCGGGCTTCCAGCAAAAACTTTTTCGACTTTTTCGACTTTGCGGTTAGAAATTCCTGAAATATGTAATCAATCATCGAGTTATGGGTCAAGAATAGCATATACACCGGGTGCACCAATTTTTTCCGTGCGCCGGTTTGCGGCGTTTTACGCCGCAAATGCGCCCAAATTCCGAATTATAAGGAGATTTTGAACAGGCTCTAAGCGAAACTTTTTCCAGAGGAACCGGATGCCTTAATTGGGCACGTCCGGGTCTGTGGGGACTCCGGGTGGATAACCGCCCGGTTCTACCCGGCGAGAGCGCCGAAAATAGGTTTTTTACTGAGCCGGTTCCAAAATGAAACCATTTTTTGAAGCCCGTGGGGCGCGATGGGATTGAAGGGGCGCGAGCGACCGTCTTGTGTGAGGACGCTTACAAAATTGCTTTGCAATTTTTCAGGTCTGCGTTTTACGGCTTGGTTAGTCCGTGAGGCGGAACCCCCGGAAAGCCCGGTTTTTGCATGCCCTTTAGCAAACGCACGCGAAAGCGTGTTTATGAATAACAGCAACAGGGCAAGAGGCCCTAAAAAGCCCCGGCGTCTACAAATGCTATGGGCCGAGCAACAATGCGCGCGAATGATTAGGGTTTTCATTTTGGAACCGGCTCATGTATCAAGATTATACAGGGAAAATCCTCAGTTCGGCAACAGAAATAGCAGGGCAGGTTCACGCTCTGCGGTCCGTATCTATTTTATCAGTTTTGAGAATTTTTCCGCGGCTTCCTCACGCAGCCGCGCCATCTCGGCCCGCCATTTTGTCAGTTCTTCCATGGGAACAAGGCTTCCGAAGTATTTGCGGCAGTTCACAAGAACAGGCTGTTCCGCCGCCGCCGCGGCCCTGCATGCATCGGCTATGTAGGGCGCGGCCTTATCGGGAATAACAACAACGCCGTGCTTATCCGCAAAAACCAGTTCGCCGGGGTTTACCGTAAGGCCGCCCACGTCCACAGGGCCGCCGACTTCCACAAGATGCACATAGGCGTGCGAGACAAGAATTGCCGCCGCGTAATATTCAAAACCCAGAGGTTCGACTTCATCCAAATCGCGCACGCCGCCGGAGGTGACTGTCCCCGCGCAGCCAAGCGCGGCGTGCGTGGTGGCCTGCACCTCGCCCCAGAAAGAACCCGTGGGCGCGGGATCAAGATCCTGCAGAACAGTTATTGTTGGTTTGGGGCTTTCGTGGAGCTTCCCGTAATACAGGTCGCTGAGCTTCTTCTGCTCGTCCGTGGGCGGATGCAGGGTAGAAATTTTACCCGTGCAGGCGTAGCCGACGGTTCTTTTGCTGTTGTGAAAAACCTTGCGGACCGCGGTGTTCATAAAACCTGAAGTCTTTGGCCGTATCCCGAAAAACTCTATGGCGTTGCAGATGGTCGGCGCGTCAAAATTTTTTAATTCGTTTAATTGTTCCTGATTCAGCATATATATCCTCCTGTGCTGCTGGTTTTCATGAGCGTTGAGAGAAACCCGGCCGGGTTTCCGAACAAGTCTATTATATTCTAACACCGGATAGCGAAAGGCGCGGGGCGTCCTTACTCTACGGTAAAAATATCCGCTTCGGCAATCGCATATTTCTGCGCAAGCCGCTTGAACGATTCCGCCGTAACATCTTCAAGGGGAATTCCCTCTTCGCTGCGCAGCCTGTATTTTTCGTTTTCAATTTCTCCCGGAAAGTATATCCTCGCCACCCCCTCCTGCTTCGGAACGTCGGTTACCTGTTCGAGCCAGTTTTTCAGAGTTTGTTTGAAAGGCCCCGCTTCCTGAAAATGCCCTATGTCTATAGCAATAACGGCGAAAGGAATTTTCGGGGGATTCTGCGGCGAGGTGACCCAGCTTGAAATTTCGCCGGCAAAACTGCCGCCTGTAAGCGCCGAACAAAGAAGCTCTATGGCCAAAGCCAGACCGTATCCCTTATAGCCGCCTATGGGCAGCAGGCTGCCATCCCGCGCCTCCCGCGGATCCGTTGTGGGTTTTCCGTTTTTATCAAGCGCCCAGCCCGGAGGAATCTGTTTTCCGTTATCAAGCGCCTGCGTAACTTTTCCCATGGCGGTTATGGTTGTCGACATGTCCAGCAGAAAAAAAGAATCCGCGTCTATAGGCGCGCAAACCGACAGGGGGTTTATACCCACAGTCGGCTTTATCCCTCCGGTCGGGGCGATGCCGGGCCGCGAGGTGGTACAACAAAAACCTATGCAATCCCTTTCGGCAAGGGCCCGGCTATAGAGGGCGCAGGCGCCTATATGCCCCGCGTTTTTTACGGCGGTAAAAGCTATTCCGTATTTTTTCGCGTTTCCCGCCGTAGTCTGCATTGCCTTCCACGCGGCAAGGTGCCCCATACATCCGCGCGCGTCGATCTGCGCGATTGCGCCGCTGCTGCTTACGATCTCCGGTTTGGACACCGTGGCGCCGCCTTTTGTGAGGAACTCAACATAGCGTTCGACCATCCTTATTCCGTGAGTATCAAAGCCCAAAAGGGATGTTTCGGTCATGAGCTTTGCCCACAGAGCAGCGTCATCCGAAGGCATCCCCGCGCCTTCCATTACTTTTGCGACGAAAGAAACGGACTGCTCTTTCCTGATAATTTTACCCATCTTCGTTCTCCTGTTTTGCGGGCGGCCTGCACCCTTTTAATTTTGTTTTTCCGGCGTCCCCGGCGACATATCCCATTTCAACCAGACGCATTGCGTGAGAGCGTTCAAGATGATTTTTCATGCTGCGCGCCGCTTTCTCCGGATTTCCGCTGCGTATCGCGTCCAGAATGGAAAAGTGTTCGTCTATATTTTTTTCGAACCTGCCGTCATCGGTTCGCCCGAATTTCCATGAAATATCGAAAATCTGCGGAATTATAAGAGATAAAAAATAGGAAAGATACGTGTTCTTCGCGAACTCAGCAATCTTGAGATGAAAAAACATATCGATATCGGTACCGGGGTCCCGTTTCGGCAGGGTATCGGCGAATTGTTTGTGAATCGCCTCAAGCTCTTCCATGTCTTCGCCGCCGCGTGAGCCTGCGGCAAGGGCCGCCGTTTTTTCTTCAAGAAATTCGCGGGCTTTCAGCAGGGAAATAATATTATCTTTTTCCAGATTGAGCATACTTGAAATGATCCCCGAAAGGGCCCGCACGCCTATATCCGCTACAAAGGTGCCGCTTTGGGGCAGCGTCTTTACCACGCCGTGAAGCTCAAGTTTACTGAGGGCCTCACGCACTTCACCACGGGAAACATTGAGTTGTTTCGCAAGCTGAAGTTCCGGCGGAAGCCGTTCGCCGGGTTTCAGGCTGCCTTCAAGTATCAAATCTTTTATTTGAGTCATTATTAAACTTGAAATATTTTGTGTTCGTATTTTCTTGAACACCCCAAGATTGTTCACAGCCTCAATTCCTTACACATGAAACTAATCGGTAGTTTAGCAGTGACGGAAAGGTCCGTCAATCCCGCGGCGGAAAGCCCGCCGGGGACGGGGTGGTTTCAGCGGTACTTATTTTTTTCCCAAAAATTTACTGAAAATCATAAAATGTTTGCGCTGGGCCTCTAACTCCTTAAGGGTTCCCTGCACATCCAGGGCGAAAGGACTCTGGAAATTAAATTTCTCGCATTCGGCCTTGTATTCCGCGTTGTTCTTAATGATGTTCAGTATCGCCTTGTTCATGCCTTCGACAGCCGCGGGATCCGTTCCCTTGGGAGCGAGCATAATATACATCGTCGGCAGAACCGCTTCGGGTATTACATCCTTCGCGGGAGGAACATCTTTCAGCAGCGTGGGAGATTCTCCCATAAAGGTGGCGAGAGTCTTAACGCGGCCGGCTTCGATATATTCCTTGGCGGTAGCGTAAGGAACAATCGCGGCGTCCACATGCCCGCCCAGAAGCGAAGCCATTCTGGCCGCTCCGTCCCCTGCGTCGATGGGAACAAGTTTCGCTCCCCCTGCCTGACTCATAATAACATAAGAAATATACGCGCCGCCGCCGGTGGAAATAGCGTATTTAATGGTGTCCGGCTTGGCCTTTGAGGCATCGATAAAATCCTGCATGGTTTTGTAAGGGGAATTCGCGGGTACGATAAGATTTTCACCGGACTGTTTTCCGAAAATAGCCACAGGCGAAAACGAATCATAGCCAAAATCGGAAAGTCCCGTTGCTTCATTTCCGCTCAGAGCAACCGTATTGGTAACAAGGAAGGTGTACCCATCGGGGTTGCCGTCTTTATACTGAGCGTTGGCAATGGCGCCGTTACTTCCCGGTACATTGCTTACCGGAATGGAAACGCCCAATTCCTTTTCCAGATAGCGGCATAAAAGGCGGCCGTTATAGTCGGTGTCTCCGCCTGCCCCCATGTTTACGATTACCGTAATATCCCGGGCCGGCCACTTGGCGCCGGACGCGGCCTGATCCGAGGACCCGGCGGCGATGGCAGCCCCTCCGCCCGCCGTAAGCATGATGACCAGACAAACAAGCGGAAACAATTTCACAACCTTTTTCATCATTCAGTCTCCTTTTTCATAAAAAAATTATACGCAATCCACGAAAGTGGAAGCATTTCCATTTTCAACCTGCCGCCAGCCTGGACATCTGCGCCCTGTATGCCTTGATGCTTGCGCGAACATTCATAATCACCGTAACAATCGTGATTCCCAGGAATATCAGCGCGATGGGATGTTCAAACAGGGAATAGGCATTCTGCACAAAAAGCTGCGAAGACCTGCGCAGGTTTGTCTCAAACATGGGACCAAGAATAAACCCAAGTATCATCGGCGTCAGCGGTACTCCCGCGTATAACATCCCGTAACCGACAAGACCAAACAGCAGCATACCCCACATATCAAAGATGCGGTTACTGTCTCCGATAGCGCCGACGGTACACAGAACAATAACGACAGGCAGCAAATAATGTTTTGGGATTTTAAGAATACGCAGGAACAGACGGATGCCGCCGAATTCCAGAACCAGCATGGCAAATGACGCGATAACCATTGCGATGAATACCCCGTACACCACAGCGCCGTTTTTTTGAAAAATAAGCGGCCCCGGAGCAATGTCGTGAACCATTAAGCCGCCCAACAGTATCGCGGTTACCGCGTCGCCGGGGATGCCCAAAGACAAAAGAGGTATCATTGCCCCGCCTATTGTCGCGTTGTTTGCTGTTTCCGAAGCCACGATTCCGTCGTTGATGCCCGTGCCGTATAATTCGGGATGCTTGGAACTGTTCTTTGCCACAGTGTACGCCAGCATGCAGGATACCCCGCCGCCTATGCCGGGAAGAACGCCTATGCCCACGCCAATCATGGCGGAACGGACCGCGTTAAACATCTGGTCAAAAAATTCTTTCAGGCTGAAACCAAAACCCTTAATCTTAAAATTTGTTTGTACGTAAAATTGGGTTGGATTGCGTACCCCCTGGGTGCACCAATTTTTTCCGTGCGCCTTTTTTGCGAAGCAAAAAACCGGGCTTTCCGCTTCAATCTTTTGGCTGCGCCAAAAGGATTTACGCTGCAATCCCTGGCGCGGCCCAGGGGCT
>JAISQU010000125.1 GCA_031274005.1 Spirochaetales bacterium | reverse complement strand
CCGGGTATCGTAATTGACCGATGTCGTGTCCTGTACCGCCAGTATTACCGGACGGCCTTCCATGCGCCGGATTGTCGCGGCCCGGTGAGCGTTGAGTATTTCGCTTTTATCGAACTTTTCATTGTCCGGTAGATTGTAGATCGCTGCGGACTTTAGTCCGAGGCCTCAGCCCGGTTCGCGCTGCTGCCATAGATTGATTTCCGCGGGTTTTTCGATAAGGTTTCCATTGTCCGCCTGAACCGCTTCTCAAGCCGTTCTTCGTTGAAATCCACGTCGGCAAACTCTTCGGCCATGTTAAAGGTATCTCCTCCTGCCATTTTTCCCTCCCCGAGTATAGGCTTTTGGAGTATTATATCATGATTTGAAAAAGTTATGGGTCAAGTTTAGAGCAGAGCTCCGCGGTATCTTCGTTGGTTAAGGAAATTTATTGTATAGGCATGGTTCATCAGCCCCTTTCAGGGGCTGATGAACCATGCCTTTCCCAATCAGACTGTGAAAGGTGTAAAAGGCCCGTGGGACGCAAGGGATAGGAGCGGATAGCCCGGTTTTTTGTGGCTTCGCCGCAAAAAATGCGCTATTTTTTGAAAATTCTCTCTGTTTTACGTGGTTTTTTTCAATCAAACCCCCGAATTTTTCTGTGTTATAAGGGTATGAAGAGAAATATTTTGGGGAAGGGCTGGGCGTTTCCTGTGGGGCCGGATCCCCGCGGAGAGGTGGAGATGTCGGGCTATGAAAAGAGCGTTGAGCAGTCCATCCGTATTATTTTGGGGACGACTCCGGGGGAGCGGCTTATGCGGCCTGATTTCGGATGCAGGATAAACGAGATTGTTTTTGCTCCGAACTCGCATCGCAGTGTGAGTCTGGCGGAGTATTATGTGCGTGAGGCTCTTGTGCGCTGGGAGCCGCGCATTATTGTGGACGAGGTTAAGGGCGAGAGCGACGCCTCTGATCCTGTAAGGGTTAATGTGCGCATACGCTATGAGATTCGTTCGGTCAATACGTTTTTTAATATGGTTTATCCTTTTTATTTGGAGAGGGGGGAAAGTGATTCGCAAAAACAATTTGGATGACAGGACTTTTGCGGATATTGTGGAGGAGGCTCTGCGGCTTATTCCGCGGTATTGCCCGGAGTGGACGAATCATAATCCCTCGGATCCGGGCATGACGCTGGTTGAGCTTTTTGCGTGGATGACGGAGATGACTTTGTACCGCCTGAACAGGACGCCGGAGAAGACCTACCTTGCTTTGCTGGATCTTATGGGGTTGTCGGCGGTGCCGCCGCAGGCTTCACGGGCTGTTGTGTGTTTTTATCCGGCGGCGGGCTGCAGGAAGCCTGTGGCTCTGCGGCGGGGGCTGCGGATAGCGGCGGCTTCGGGCGGGGAGGAGCTTGTTTTCGAGACTGAGCGGGATGCGCTTATCGCACAGAACGCTCTTGCGGCCTGCGTGAACCGTTTTGGCGAGGTCTTTCGGGATTACTGCAGCGGCGGGAGTTTTGAGCCTTTTCCGCTTTTCGAGGCCGCCGATACTGTGGAGCATTGTCTGTATATAGCCTGCCCGGCTTTCGCGTATCTCGCGGCGGAGCATACGGTAGAGCTTTCTTTCCGCGCCGTGGAGGAAATTTTTTCCGTGCAGGATGAGACGGTAAATTACCTTGCCTGGGAATATTGGGACGGCAGGGCGTGGAATCCCATTGCGGCTTGGCGTTCCGCCGCGGGCAGGCCGCGCAGGGATAATACTTTGTATTTTCGGGGGCCGGCGGAGATTGCTCCCTGCGCGGTAAATGGCGTTGAGGCTTTCTGGCTGCGCGCGGTTTTGTCGGAGATTCCCCGAAACCCCAAGACCCTGCGTACCCGCGGTATACGCCTGCGCAGTCATTTCGGCGGAGAGGGTTTTGCGCCGGCTGTGTGTTTTACGGCTTCGGGCAATCAATACGGCCTTATTGATATGAACAGCGCATTCCGTATTTTTTCGGAGACCCCGGCCTACAGCGAGATGTTTTACCTTGCCTGCGATGATATTTTTTCCCGCGCGGGGATACGGGTGGGCATAATTTTTACTTTCAGCGAAATGTATGTTCCCGGCGGGGAGAATGAGGACGTCCGTTTTTCCTGGGAATATTGGGACGGCGGTTCATGGACGGTTCTGGATGATACCCTGAAAGACGGGACTTTCGGTTTCAGGCAGGCGGGAGAGGTGTCTTTTACCGCGCCCGCGAAAATACAGAAAACCGGCGTCAACAACGAGGAGCATTTCTGGATACGGGTACGGCTCCTGACAAGGGACTTTTCCCTTGGCGGGGAATATGTGAAGGACGAAAAGGACAACTGGGTGTGGAGGTTCTCTTCAAAGGTTCATTCGCCTGTATTCAGCAGAATACGGATTACCTTCGACGCGGGCGAAGAGTTTCCGCAGGAGGTATTTTCCTGTACGAATTTCCGCTGGAAGGATGTGGGGCGGCTTCTTTCGTCTCCTGTTCGCGGGGCGCAAAACGCGGAGGCCGGCGATGAAGATGAGGCGGAATCAGTTTCCGCGGAGCGGGATGATGTGCGGGAGGCGGTTTTGTTTGATCTTGAGGATGGTTCGCCGCCCATGCTGTTTTTGGGGTTTCAGGAAGCGTTTCCGCCGGGGAACTCCGCTTTGTATATACGCCTGCGTGAGGACTACGCCGCGCCGGGAGGCGCGCGGGGGGCCTCCCGCGCCCGGCAGCCTTTTTTGGCTGAACTTTTTCCCGGCCCCGGCGCGGAGGGCGCGGACGCTTCGGGGGCTTCAGGCAGCGGGAGGCTCATCTGTCTTGCGTGGGAATACTGGAATGGTTCGGACTGGGCGGCGCTTGCTGTTAACGACTATACGGACTCTTTTCATGAATCGGGTTTTGTGGAGTTTGCCGGTCCCGCCCTCGCGCGCTCGAAGCAGTTCGGAAAGGATTTGTACTGGCTGCGGGTGAGATTTGTTTCGGGTAGTTTCGAGACGCGGCCTGTGGTGCAGGCGGTTTTGCTGAACGCGGTGTACGCGCGCAACGCGGCGAGCTTTGTAAACGAAATTGCGGGTTCTGGGACAGGAGGCCCTGCCCAGAAGGTGTATCCCGCGCACGGCCCTGTTTTGCCGGGCATGGAACTGTACGTGAACGAGGCTGCCGTGCCGCCGGCAAAGGAAATCCAGGCGATGAGGGCCGAGGGTACGCAGGAGCCGTACATTGAAGAGGACGGCGGGGTGTGGGTACGCTACAGGGAAGTTCCCAATTTTTACTCGTCGAGCCCCCTGTCGCGGCACTTTGTCGTTGATTACGGGAGCGGGGCCGTACTGTTCGGGGACGGGCAGCGGGGGATGAACCCGCCGCGGGGAAAGTTCAATATAAAACTTGCAGCGTATACCGCCGGCGGCGGCGAGGCGGGGAATGTCGGCGCGGGAACGCTGCGGATACTCGCGCAGAGTATTCCTTTTGTCGCGGGCTGCGATAATCCCTTTCCCGCCGAGGGCGGAGCGGACCGCGAGAGCCTTGAGAGCCTGAAGTCCCGTGCGGCCGGCGTTATCAAGAGCCGCGGCAGGGCTGTTACCGCGGAGGATTTTGAGTGGCTGGCCCGTGAAGCGTCGGCCTCTGTGGGGCGGGCCTTCTGCCTGAAGGAGAAAAACCGCCGGGGAGAAATCCGCGTTGTTGTTATTCCCGTTGTTCCCCGCGGCGCGGATGAGGGCGGCAGGCTCCTTCCTTCGCGGGAGCTTCTTCGCCGTGTGAGCCTGTATCTGGATGAGCGCAGGCTTGTGGGGACGAAACTGCGTCTTCAGGGGCCCGTGTACCGGGGGTTCAGCATTCTGTTGACCCTGACGGTGGGCAGCGATGTGCTTGACCGTGAACGGCTCAAAAAGAGCGTTACCGGGTCTTTGCGGGGAGCGTTTCACCCGCTTTGGGGAGGCGCGGGCGCCGGGTGGGAGTTCGGGAAAGCGGTCACCGGCGGCGCTGTTTTGAAGCAGTTGGAAAAGACCGAAGGCATTCTGTCTGTGGACGAAGCCGTCCTGTTTGATACCGACGCCGCTGTTACCGTTGAGAAACTCGTTCTCAAAGATGACGAGCTGCCATTCCTGGAGGAGGTGAGGATTGCGGAGAGGGGGTGAGACAGGGATATAGGTGGTACGGCAGGGCAGCCCCTATCGAGGGCGGAAAGAGTTCCCCCATGAACCCGTTTACACAAAAAAAATTAGATGTTCCTGCTAATACGAACCGCATCTCGGGGTGCACCCGCATGTCGGCGAGTCCCTTGACTCTCTCCCCTGCTCTGTTTAAACTTAAATTAAATATAGATATCTTCGAAAAATATCTTCAGAAACAAGGAGTTATTCATGCCAGCAGCCAAATCCAAACCAGCCAAAGCCAATACGGCTAAATCAAAAGCGCAGGCGGTCAAGACCCCGAAAGAGGTCAAACCATTATACAAAGATCTGGGCCTGGTCAACACGCGGGCCATGTTCAAAAAAGCTGTCAAGGGCGGGTACGCGATTCCGGCCTACAACTTCAACAACATGGAACAGCTTCAGGCCATCATCAAGGCCTGCGCGGAAACCAAAAGTCCGGTAATCCTGCAGGTTTCCTCCGGAGCGCGGAAATACGCAAGCTCCACCCTGCTTCGCTACATGGCGCAGGGCGCCGCCGCCTACGCAAAAGATGTGGGGGGCAAGATTCCCGTTGTTTTACACCTCGACCACGGCGATTCTTTTGAGCTGTGCAAGGACTGTATTCAGTACGGATTCTCTTCCGTCATGATTGACGGCTCTCATCTGCCCTACGCTGAGAATGTCGCTTTGACCAAGAAAGTCGTGACCTACGCCCACAAATTCGACGTAACTGTCGAGGGCGAACTTGGCGTGCTGGCGGGCATTGAGGACGATGTATCCGCGGAACATTCCACCTACACGCGGCCCGAAGAAGTTATTGACTTTGTTAAAAAAACCGGCGTCGACAGCCTGGCAATTTCCATCGGAACCTCCCACGGAGCGAACAAGTTCAAACCCGAACAATGTACCCGTAACGCGGAGGGCATTCTTATTCCGCCTCCCCTTCGTTTCGACATCCTGAAAGAAATAGAAAAGAAACTGCCCGGTTTCCCCATCGTTCTGCATGGTTCTTCTTCGGTTCCCGTCAAATACGTTCAGATGATCAACCAGTACGGCGGCGACCTGAAAGACTCCGTGGGAATCCCCGAAGAGCAGCTTCGCCAGGCATCGCAATCCGCGGTATGCAAAATCAACATAGACTCCGATGCGCGGCTGGTCATGACCGCCCTCGTACGCAAGACCCTGGCGGAAAAACGGGCGGAGTTTGACCCCCGTAAATACCTCGGGCCCGCCCGCGAGGAACTGGTGGAACTGTACAAACACAAGAATATCAACGTCCTGGGTTCGGCGGGCAAAGCCTAATCGCGGCGTTCAAGCATACATAAAAACCCGCGGCCGTCGCGGGTTTTTTAGGCCCGCCCCTATCTCAAAGGAACCTTCCACACGGCAACCAGCGACCCGGCAAAGAAAAGCAGCGTCACAAGCCACGCAAGAGGCCGGTAGTTCATGGCGTACAGCCAGGGAACAGCCCCCATGCAGAACGGCAAGACCCCCAGCAGAATAAGAAAAAGAAAGCGAAAAATCCTGAAGCCGGAAAAAAACAACGACACAAGCAGACCCGAAAAAGCGCTGAGAGACATCCACAGAAGCGGCAAAAGAAAAAAGATATACTCGGCGTACCACTCAGGGAAAATGATGCATACATACTGGGCAAATAACGTAAAAAAACCCGTAAGAAAGGCCGCTACACGGAGAAACAGTTCCTTCCCATCCGCCCGCTGGCTGCGGCAGGTCACAAGACAGGTTAGAAGGCAAAAAACCAGGGGAACCGCCAGGTCGATAAAAGTCCGCGAAAGGTAAAACTGCCCCCCCCCGTATACAACAGGAACCAGATCGGAAAAAAGGGCGTAGATAAGGCAAAAAGGGAAAAACCACAAGCCCCCTATTCCCAGAGGAGCAAGAATCTCCCGCCCGTAAAAGGATCCCGAAAAAAACATATTCAGAAGCGCAATAAAAAATACCGGCATTCCGGCAATAAGAAAAAGCGTCATACTGAAAAAAGTATCACACATCCTTCCCCGTGACAATGCGCTTTTCCGTGAAAGGGTGCACCAATTTTTTCCGTGCGCCTTTTTTGCTTCGCAAAAAACCGGGCTTTCCGCTTCAATCTTTTGGCTGTGCCAAAAGGATTTACGCTGCAATCCCTGGCGCGACCCAGGGG
>JAISQU010000036.1 GCA_031274005.1 Spirochaetales bacterium | reverse complement strand
CCATCCTGTACATCTTTTTCAGCAATTTTTATAAGGCTCAAAAGTGCAAAGGCATCTTGGGTTTCCTGATATGTTTCTATATCAACTAAAACCGCCCGTGCCTCACCATTTTGAGTAATAACAATAGGATTTCTCCTTTCATTTACATATTTCATCATTTCAGCCGCATTTGTTTTAATATATGAAATTGGTTTTATATCATTTTTCAAGTTTATTGCCATAATGATCCTCCAGTATTTATATAATACCATATTAAGACTCATGTGTCAAGTCATTTTTAACAGTCATGTCCCGGCTTGGATACTATGACGCTATTTTAACATTTTTACTCACATATACAAGACAGACTGCGTACTAGAGTTGTTCAGAAACTTTTACAAAAAGGCGCGTTTATTCTTATTATGAGAAATTAAATTCCAAAAAGTGAAAAAAAATCAGTGAAACCGGCAATAAATAGTCAAAATTTGATGAAATTTTATTGATCTTCGCAATTCTCGCTTGCTTTTTTCACGCCTCAGTATTATAATGAAAACATATAGTCTGCCGAAAATATATATGTATCAGAACTATATGGGAGGTTCAGGATGAAAAAGGTGTTTTTTATCGCAGTTGTGTTGGGAGTGATTCTCGCTGCCGGCACGGTGTTTGCGGGTGATACTTTTGTTGTACAGAGTGTTACCGGTAAAGTCGAACGGGAAGTTTCCCCCGGCAAATGGGAAGCTGTTACTGTGGGGGCTGACCTTACGGCAACAACGGTGGTCAATACGGGGCTTAATTCGTCGCTGGTTCTTAAAGAGGGAACCCGCACAATTACCATCAAAGCCATGCAGAAAGGTTCTGTAGAAAAACTTGCCGCCGCGACAGTAACATCGGGCGTTAGAATCGGGGGTAAAGTTTCCGATTCGGCCGCTTCGACCGCATCCGCACGGAATACATCCAGTCTGTCAACAGCGTCAACCCGCGCAAGCGATGCCGCCGGCGATGTCCAGTGGGAAGAATAAGCCTGCGGCTTATTCTCGTTATAAAAAAAGCCGTCCATAGGACGGCTTTTTTTATACTAAATGAGGAACCATTTACACAAAAGCGAGGGTAAACGCCGATGCCCTGGCTCATGGGTTTTCGTTATGGATATATCTCGCAAAAATATATATAGTTAAAACACTATGCGCACGCTCATCATAACCGGTTACGGCATTAACGCCGACAGGGAACTCGCGGAAGCCTTTCGCCTTGCGGACGGCAATCCCGAACCGATTCATCTCGCAGACATTCTGGAAAACCCCGGCCGCCTCGCCTCCTGCGGCATTCTGGCGTTTCCCGGCGGCTTCTCCTTCGGCGACCATTTGGGTTCGGGTAAGGTGCTGGCTTATCTTGTGAAAAGCCGTCTGAAAGAAGAACTCGAAGCTTTTGTGCGGGACGGCAAACTCATCCTCGGCATCTGCAACGGGTTTCAGGTCCTCGTCAAAATGGGTATTCTGCCGAACTCAAACCGCGATTTTACGCAGGAAGTGTCCCTTATTCACAACGACTCCGGCCTGTTTACAGACCGGTGGGTTCCCGTGCGCTATAACGGCAAAAACCCGTCGCCATGGATAAAAAATCTCACGCCTACGCGCTACCCCATCCGCCACGGCGAGGGGCGTTTCATCACCGCGTCGCCGGAAGTGGCTCAAAAAATCGCGGACAACAACCTCGCGGCCCTCTATTATGACGGAATAAACCCCAATGGTTCCGAATCGGACATCGCGGGCATAACCGACGAAACCGGCCGCATTCTGGGTATGATGCCCCATCCTGAAGCCTATCTGTTTCCCGAAAATCACCCCCAATGGACGACAGGCGGCGTAAAAGACGCCACGGGCCGGAAACTTTTTGAAAATGCCGTAGCGTATAGTAAAAATGCTTCCTGAAATACGGAATAATGCCCGCGCCGTGGGACTTAAGATGAGCAGCGCTGATTCGCATAAAGTTTTGAGGGGCGGCCGGTGATGAAACGTTGAATTGTTGTGCGGAAAACCGCTTTCATTTGATTTTTTTTCCTTTTTCCTTTAACATTATTACTGTAATGATGAAAAATGGAATGCTTGTTGAAGCGGAAATCTGGACGGTGGCGCATACAGAGCAGGGGAACGCCGTACTCGTGCGGCCCCTGGGGGCGGAGTTTGCCGTGCCCATTTTTATAGGGCAGCTTGAGGCGCACTCCATCCTTATAGGTCTCGGAAGCGTTCCCATGCCCCGGCCCCTGACGCATGACCTGTTTCTTTCGCTTGTGGACAAACTGGACGCGTTCCTTGAAAAAGTGGAAATAACCGAACTTAAGGAGGGGACTTTTTATTCGCGGATTGTTCTGCGGCAGGGCGGAAAGAGAATTGTCATAGACGCCCGTCCTTCCGACGCGCTCAGCCTTGCGGCAAGAATCAAATGCCCCATTTATATTGCGGAGCCCATTGTGACCGAAGCGGGGGTTCCGGTAAAGTACATAACCGATGAAAGTCCGAAAGAAGACAGCGGCCCGAATCCCAGAGAACTGGAGATTAACCGCTTAAAAGCTGAACTGGAAAAAGCTCTGGAAGCGGAAAATTATGAAGAGGCCGTACGGCTTCGGGATCGTCTGCGGGAGCTCGAACAGAACTAGGAGCCTGTTGCGCTTAAGGCCAGGCCATTGCCGCAATGGCTTGCAAGGTTCAAGACGGCGCAATTTTGAGGAGCAAAATTGCGGGCGTAATGCGTTTTCGGGCCTTCCCGAAAATCGCAGAGCCGTCTTCGGCTCACATTTATTAGAAGTCCGACAGGCTCCTAAGAACTAGAAATATTTGATCTGGAGGTGTAGTATGGATTTCCCCGGCTTTTCCCACCCTATGACAGGCGTCGCCGTTCCGGTTTCCGCCCTGCGGAGTAAAAAGAGTTTCGGTATAGGGGAGTTTTCCGACCTGCCGGCGCTGGGAAAGTTCTGCCGCGGCGCGGGCCTGGATCTTATTCAGATTCTGCCGGTCAACGATACAGGATCGCAGCCCTCGCCCTACAGCGCCCTCAGCGCTTTTGCGCTTCATCCTGTGTACATAAACCTGGACAGCCTGCCGGAACTTTCAGCGGCCCTGCGGAAAGAAATCAAAAAAGCCGCAAAGGAATACGAGGCCGCGCCGCGCGTCAGTTTTTTTCATATCTGGCAAACCAAGACGGACTTTCTGCGCCGGATCTACACACAGTCCGCCGGGGAGATTCTGCAAAACCCCGAACTTAAAAAATGGATAACCCGTAATCCCTGGATAAAGCCCTACGCGCTTTTTTGCCTGCTCAAAGAGAAAAACGGCGGCGCTTCATGGACGCGCTGGGAAGATCTGAAAAACGTATCCGAAAGCGATATAGCCGGGGCATGGAAGGGAAAAAGCGGGAAAACCGATCTGGTTTTCTACGCCTGGGTTCAAATGCGGCTGGAAGAACAACTGCGCGCCGCGGCGCTCGAACTGGATAAAATGGGTGTGCTTCTGAAAGGGGATCTGCCCATTCTGATGAGCGAGGATTCCGCCGACGTATGGGCGCATCCTGATTTTTTTATAAATTCCCTGCACGCCGGCGCCCCTCCCGATATGTATTCTCCCATAGGGCAGAACTGGGGCTTTCCCGTTTACAACTGGGAAACGCAGAGTAAAAACGGCTACTCATGGTGGAAGGAAAGGCTGCGCCGCGCCGGTCTTTTTTACCACGCCTACCGCATTGACCATGTGCTGGGATTCTTCCGCATTTGGGCCATTCCCGCGGAAGAACGCGAGGGCGTTCTGGGGTATTTCAAACCGTCGCGGTATATAAGCCGGGCGGAGCTGGAAGCCGCCGGTTTTGACGCGGGCCGCATCCGCTGGATGAGCCGGCCCCATGTCGCGGGGGCAGGCATCCGCGGCCTCTTTGGAGACGGCGGCCGGACCATACAGGAAAAACTTTTTCAGCAGCTGGGAAACGAAGACCTGTACCTGTTTCGGGAAAATGTATCCGAGTCGTTTATCGAAAGTCTTGGCCTGCCGGAAGACCAGAGCCGGGCTGTTTTAAGTTTTTATCAGGACAGGATGTTTATCGAAGCCGAACCCGGAATGTTCGCTCCGGCCTGGTTCCGCGATAAATCCAAAGCGTACGCGTCACTGAGCGACGGAGAAAAAAATACGTTAAACCAAATCATAGCCTGCTATTTCAGGGACTCGCAGGACATATGGGCAAAACAGGGGGAAGCCCTTTTGGGCTTTATGAAAGACGCAAGCTCCATGCTTGCCTGCGCGGAAGACCTGGGGGTTGTTCCGGACAGTGTTCCCGCGATTTTGGGCAAGCTGGGTATTCTGGGCCTGAAGATTCCCCGCTGGGTCAAACGTTACAACGAAGCCGGAGAGCCTTTCATCCCTCCCGCGGAGTATCCCCGCCTTACCGTGTGCGCCGCCTCTGTTCACGATACAACGACGGTGCGGGAATGGTGGGAAACCGAAACCGGCCGCGCGGAATTCTGGAAGGCCCTGGGGCTTAAGGATAAGCCGCCGGCGGATTACAGCCCCGCGGCCGCGGAAAAAGTTTTTGAGGGGCTTCTTGGGGCGGACTCGGTCCTTGTCGTGTTTCAGCTTCAGGATTTTCTTGCCCTTGAAGAAGGCTTTCGCGCGGCCGGCGCGGCCGATGAACGGATAAATGTTCCGGGGACCGTGGCGGATACAAACTGGTCATACCGTATTCCCTTTTTGCTTGAAGAACTTTCCGCCGCCGAATCCCTCAAAAAGAAAATCCTGACCTGTGTGAAAAAGCGAAAAGCTAAAAATCTGTAAAAGTCTGTTGACGCCAAGGAGTATCCAATGCGTGAGTTCAGGTACGAAAAAGAATTTCATATTTCCCGTGCGGCGCGTGAAAAATACGCTTTTCATGAATCCCTCTACGGGCTTTCCGGCAATGTCGTACTTGTTAATCTTCCCGCTGTACGGGAATTCGCCGCCAAAGTAAACGAAAAGCGAAACGCGGCCAGACATCCGGAAAAAGCGATACGGGCGGGGCACCTTCACGCCATGGGCCTTATCGATGAAATTCTGCACTACGTGGTAAAACTCTATCGTGAGCAGTTCGGCGCGGATGTCATGGGGAAGGCCCTGCAAAGCCTCAGAAGCAGCATGGGGGCGGAAAAAGTCAAAGAATGCCTGCTCCGTTTTGTGCAGGAGTTCCCCCCCCTCTGCGTTCACCGCGGTGAAACAAGTCCTGAGGAATACCTGGCGGCGCGGGCCGCGGACGGAACATCCAACTGCGAAACGGCTCTTGAAGAAATGCTGATGCTCTGGCTGGCTAACGACAATCCGGCTTTCGCGCCCTTCGGCGAATTGTTTGACGACACCGAACTGCGCGGCAGGACCCAGTATCTGCGCGTCATCGGGCGGTTAAAGGAATTTTTTGAAACCCAGCCAAAATTCGGTCCCAACAGCCACTTTCTTGTCGATATGCTCAAAGAGCCGGTTATGGCGAGCCCTTACTCGCTTCAGGGGCAGCTTGATTACATACGGCTGTACTGGGGGCTGTTTCTGGGCGACTTTCTTGAAAGACTCCTGCGCGGGATGGATCTTATCCGCGAAGAGGAGAAACTGCGCATGGGCGCCGGAGCAGGTTCAAGCGACGTATATACATATTCCGGCGAAGGCTATGCCGACGAGGAGTTCGAGCGTTTCAGCCCGGACAGGGACTGGATGCCCAAGGTCGTACTTATTGCGAAAAGCGCCCTTGTATGGCTGAACCAGCTTTCGCGGGAATACGGCCGCTCCATCACGACCCTTGATGAGATTCCCGACGAAGAGCTGGACCTTATCGCGGGAAGGGGTATCAACGGCCTGTGGCTTATCGGTCTGTGGGAAAGGTCTCCCGCCTCAAAGCGCATCAAGGAGCTGTGCGGCAATCCTGAAGCCGCCGCTTCCGCGTATTCCCTGCTGGATTACAATGTCTCCGGGGATCTGGGCGGCTGGGGCGCTCTTGCCAGCCTGCGCAAACGCGCCTGGAAAAGAGGCATACGCCTTGCGAGCGACATGGTTCCCAACCATACAGGCATTGATTCGTACTGGATGATAGAACATCCGGAATTTTTCATTCAGTCGCCGTATCCTCCGTTTCCGTCATACACGTTTAACGGAGAAAATCTGCACCCGAACAGCGATGTGGGAATTTTTCTTGAAGACCACTACTACAGCCGACAGGACGCGGCGGTGGTTTTCAAGAGGGTGCACTGGCCTTCCGGCGACACACGGTACGTCTATCACGGAAACGACGGAACTCACATGCCCTGGAACGATACGGCCCAGCTTAATTTCCTTCTTCCCGAAGTGCGGGAAGCCGTTATCCGGATGATTATGCACGTAGCGCGGAACTTTCCGATTATTCGTTTCGACGCGGCCATGACTCTGGCAAAGCGCCATTTTGCGCGGCTCTGGTATCCCGATCCGGGTTCGGGGGGGGATATTCCGTCCCGCGCGGAACGCGGCCTGTCCAAAGACGAGTTTAACCGCGCCTTTCCCCTGGAGTTTTGGCGTGAAGTCGTAGACAGGGTCGCCGCCGAATGCCCGGACACGCTTCTTCTTGCCGAGGCGTTCTGGATGATGGAGGGTTATTTCGTGCGTACCCTCGGCATGCACAGGGTGTACAACAGCGCCTTCATGAATATGCTGAAAAACGAAGATAACGCGAAATACCGCGCAACCATCAAAAATACCCAGGAGTTCGATAAGGATATTCTGAAGCGTTTTGTCAATTTCATGAATAATCCCGATGAGGAGACGGCCATTGCCCAGTTCGGCGACGGCGACAAATATTTCGGCGTATGCACTCTCATGGTAACCATGCCCGGGCTGCCCATGTTCGGCCACGGTCAAATTGAAGGCTTTACGGAAAAATACGGCATGGAGTACCGCCGGGCATACAGGGATGAGCTGCCGAATCAGAACCTTGTTGAAAGGCACGAGCGGGAAATTTTTCCTTTGATGAAAAAGCGCTATCTCTTCGCGGAGGTCGCCGATTTCCTCCTCTATGATTTGTACGACGAATACGGGCATGTCAACGAAAACGTTTTCGCCTATTCCAACCGCTGCGCGAATGAAAGCGCCCTGGTGCTGTATAATAACGTCTACGCTTCCGCCTGGGGCTGGATACGCGTGTCCGCGGCTTACATGGACAAGGCCGGCAAGACCCTTCTCCAGCGCAGCCTGGCGGACGGTCTTGGCCTGCATTACGCGGACAATCTGTACTGCGTTTTCCGTGAGCAGCGCTCCAACCTCTGGTTTATCCGTTTGTGCAGGGATATTCACGACAAGGGTCTGTTTGTTAATTTAAAGGGCTATGAGACCCAGGTTTTTCTTGATGTGTACGAGGTAGCCGATGATGAGGCGGGTACATACCGCAGACTGGCTGAGTTTCTGGACGGCTCGGGCACGCAAAGCGTCAGCGCCGCCCTGCGCGAGATAACTTTTGCTCCCCTGTATGCGGCGTTCCGGCCTCTTTTGTATGACTGGTTTCCCAAATTGAAGGACATCATTTCAGGCGCCGGCGATTCGCGTTCTGATTCGTCTGAGGTTGAGGGCTTTGTCGCTGTGGTTCAGGAATTCGTTTCCCGTGCGCGCGCTTTCAGCGGGCGCCGCGCCGATGACGGAAAACCGGCGGTTTTGATTCTTGACCGGCTGAGCAGCGCCTCAGGCCTGTGCCGCAGGCTGCAGAAACCCAAAACATCAAAATCTTCGGTTAAACCTGTTGTCATGGACGGCTGGAAATTCCTTGCCGGCCGCGAATATGTTTCTTCCATACCGGAGGTTCTTTTTGTATACGCCGTTTTGCAGGGCATTGGCGAGGCCTCGCTGTTTGAGGAGTGGTCTCTGGACGCGGAAGCAGTAAAGTTTTTTATAAGAGAAGGGATCTCTCCGGCGGAAGCGGACAGCCTGTGCCTGCTCCTGAGGATTCTTCTTCGCCACGAGGCGTGGTATGACAAGATAAAGAAATATGATTCACCCGCCGTGCGCGCCAGAACATCCCTGGAATGCCTTTTCGATGATCCTGATGTCCGGACTTTCGCGGGAGTAAACAGCTTTGAAGGAGAAGTGTACTTCAACAAAGAAGGGTTTTTGCGCCTCATCTGGTGGCTCTGCGGCATTTCACTGGTACGCAAACCCTCGGCGGCGAAACCTCAGGGCGCGGACGAAATAACCCTCCTTGGGGCCTGGCTTGAAGCGTACAAAAACGCGGATTATCGGCTTCCGAAACTTTTTGAGCTGTTAGACCCTCCCGCCGCGGGGGCTGTCAAAACCAAAAAGAGCCCAAAGAAGCGAAAAGATAAATAGGCCGGCCGCGCATTCTGAAAACGCGAACATGTTTTTCAGAATGCGCCAGTTCCAAAATGAAAACCGTAATCATTCGTGCGCATTTTTGCTTCGCAAAAACCGGGCTTTCCGGGGGTTCCGCCGCTTACGCGGCCGCTTCGCGCCCCTCCAATCCCATTGCGCCCCAC
>JAISQU010000070.1 GCA_031274005.1 Spirochaetales bacterium | reverse complement strand
GGGCGCAAGGGATTGAAGGGGCGCGAAGCGGCCGCGCCAGCGGCGGAACCCCCGAAAAGCCCGGTTTTTTGCGGCTTTGCCGCAAAAAATGCGCTATTATAACCGGGAAAAAGTAAGTGCTGTTACCCTGGTATTTACCTTTTCAAGACTGACCGCGTACTATCCAACCGGTTATTGTTTCGGCGCCCCGGTTCTGCTTGACAGGGTAACAACAACCACTGCGGTAAGAATCATGATGGTGGCAACTATAAGGCGCAGGGTAATGGGCTCATGAAGAATAAGCGCTCCCAAAATAACGGCAACAATAGGGGTTACATAGGCATAAGTAGAAACCAAAGTTGTCGGCGCCGACCAGAGCAACCACGTATAGATTGAAAACGCAATCACAGATCCGCCGACTGTCAGATACACAAGGCCGATAATCGGCAAGGCGCTTATCCGTTCCGGTGAAAAAACCCTGTGTTCGCCTATTAAAAATCCTGTCAGAAGGAGTCCCATCCCTCCTCCTATCATCTGCATGCCCGCCCCAAGGAGCCGTGATTCCGGAAAAACCGCTGTTCGGCTTTTTAATGAAGCGAACGACCATAAAACTGAACCAATTATCAAAGCCGCCCCGCCGGCGGGATTCACCATCTCCCCGCTTCCAAAGATATTCATCGGTCCAATCAGAAGAACAATTCCCAAAAAGCCGAACACAATTCCCGCAATGGCAATCCAACCGGGTCCTGTCGTTTTTGTTTTCCTGCTTACCATTATGCCCAGCAGGGCCATCCAGAGGGGTACAGATCCTACAACGAGCGCGGCAATTCCCGACGGAACTGTCAACTGGGCCCAGGTAATGACCCCGGAACCGCCGCACAACATCAGTATTCCAACATAAAAAGCGGAAAACCACATTTTTCCGTTGGGTGGTTTTGCTCCTCTGGTTCTTTGAAATATATAAAGAGCTAATCCTGCCGTCAGGTTTCTTATACCCATCATAAAAAACGGAGGAAACGCCCTGAGTGCAAAATTATTACCAAGATACGCCGATCCCCAAAGTATAATTATGCCAGCCATTCCACTCCAGAAATAAATTTTTCGAACATGGATAGTATTATTCATAAGTATTTAACTCTCACAATATGCCAGTATAGCAGCCTGTAATACCGGCTAAAGTTGCCAGGCCGTACTGTAAATTAATTTTAATACGGATAGATTTCATGTTCAAAAACAATCATATCATGCCCGGGTAAAACCCTATCCGCAAGATCAAGCATATCAAGTTTCTCAAAACTTTTATAGCAATCAAACTGGCTAACATTTGACGCCGGAATTATATGCTTATGAATTCCATTTCCGGTCCAGTTTTCCATTTGCCCGATAAAATCCCCTGCAAGCAAATACTTGCCTTTTGTTGTTTCTACCAACACTCCCTGAAATCCCGGAGAATGCCCCGGCAGAAGAATAAGCTCTATTCCGGGAACAATTGATGTATCACCGTCAACAATTTCTAATCCTTCTCTGTTGTAAGTCCACTGCGGAGTCATATTGACATGGCTGCTCTCATATGTAAGGTAATATGTAGGCAGCGGATTTTCCGCGAACTCTACTTCTTTCTTTTGAACAAAAATCTTCTTCCCCCGGATTAAAGGATTCCCGAAACAATGGTCCCAATGTAAATGCGTATTAATAACAAAATCCAAATCTTCTATATTCACTCCGCACTTTCTCAAGGCATTGGGAAGTTTCATTTCTTCAGTTTGCAGAACCATCAATATAAAGCTGGCCTGCTCTGATGCTGCCAAGAACCTCCTTACAGACATCCAGCGTAAAACTTGAGGGGACGGCCGCGAATAAAACATCAACCCGTGATACAACTTCTTTGGCGCTTCCTATAAGAGTCACAGCCGCGGCGGCAGCCCGGCTTTGAATCTGTTTGCCCATGATCTGATCATTTATCATGGCGTCATACGCAATAATTCCTCTCAACCCTTCCTGGCCCAGCCCGCTGCTGATATGAAAAGCCGCCTCCCCAAAACCAATGAAACCAATTTTCATTTTTCTGCCTGCCGTTTAAGTTTGAATTTTGCTTCATTTCTTCTTATTCTGGCAGGACGCGTTATGGCCGCCACGATGGAAATCAGAATGATAAAAATAAAAACAACGCAATAAGGCCGTGTAAACATGGGAAGAAATGTTCCATCATAATTTTTCAAACCCATACGGAGCTGCTGCTCAAAGTTTCTGCCCAGAACCATTGTAATAATAACAGGTATCTTCGGAAAATCAAACTTGTTAAAAAGATACCCTACGAAACCCATTAAAACAGACATCCAAACATCTTTGACCGATATACTGGTATTATAAGACCCCGCCAAAGCCATAATGAGAATCAAAGGTAAAACAATATGTTTGGGTAATCTTAAAATCTTGGGAAACACACGTACACCTATTCCCAGCATAAGTATCAGCATGATAAAACTGGAAATAAGCAGCGTGTTAAATATTCCGTACATAATATCCGGATGCTGAATGGTAAACATCGGGCCGGGGCTCAAACCCTTAATCATTAAGCCGCCCATCAGAGCCGCCGTAACGCCATCCCCCGGAATGCCGACCGCGATCATCGGAATAAGCGCTCCGCCGATGGTCGCGTTGTTACCCGTTTCTGAAGCAACAATTCCCTGATAATTACCTTTGCCAAAACTATCCGGGTCTTTTGAAGCCTTTTTCGCCTGATCATAACATACCAGATTTGCGAATGAACCGCCAATACCGGGCAAAATGCCGATAGCGACTCCTATAACGGAAGACCGGATAATGTTCCAGGTAGAGTCTTTCATCTCTTTAAAAGACATATAGACACCGGTAATTTTCTGTTTAGGAATAATAAACCGCTGATTGATATCTTCAATCTGTATAAAGATTTCGGATAAAACAAGAAAGCCAATAAGAGCCGGTAAGAACTGAACGCCGTTTGTAAAAACAGTCAGGCCGAATGTGGCCCGCTCAACGCCGGTATACGGATCAAATCCTACTGTCATAATAGCCAAACCAAATAAGGCGGCAATAATCCCTTTAAATACAGAACGTCCCGAAAGAGTTATAACCGCAGTAAAACCAAAGAAAATTGCTGTTACGTATTCAAAATGACCAAATGCCAACGCTACCTTCGCCAGTAATGGCGCCATGGCAGTTAAGCAAAACCAGCCCAGAAGTGTTCCAAGAAAGGAGCTGACCACTCCGACTCCAAGCGCCTTGCCGGCCCTGCCCTGCTGCGCCATGGGAAATCCATCAAAAGAGGTCGCGACCGAGGCCGGCGTTCCGGGCATATTCAAAAGAATAGCGGACACCAGCCCGCCTGAGATACCCCCTACATAGGCCCCAATTAAAGTAGCCATCCCTGTTATGGTTTCCATGCTATACGTAAAAGGAATCAACATAACAACAGCCAATGACCCGGTCAAACCGGGGATAGCGCCAAAAACAAGGCCAAGCGCTGTTCCCGCTGTTATCCAGCCCAATATGGATAAATCAAACATATTTATAAGGGAATTAAGCATTGTCTGCATATTCAGTCTCCCTTCACCATAAAGGTGTATTTGGCATCATCACATAAAAGATGTCAAAAACCCATTTTAAGAAAAAACAAAAAATCAAAATGCCTGCAGCGTACAGTATAATTGCTTTTCTGTTTCTTTTATTTGTCAAGAAAATTATTGTTACAAGCAGATAGATATACATACTTGTAAAATACCCAACCCTGGTAATACCCAGGACATATAAAACCATCAAAACCATCTGAAAGATGATAAGAAACGGCTCCTTAATTACAAACCGATCAGACCCGTCTCCTCCGCCTTGCTTTAAACTTTGTTTTCGAAAATAAAAGAAGGATAAATTAACCCACAATAGTCTAAAAATACACGCAATACAAAAAGTTATTGTAATGATCTGACCATACATACCGGGAGTTAACGGTTCGCTCATTGCAAACCTTAATCCGGCATTACCATAAAAAAGTGTAATGCCTATAAAAAAAAGAAAACACAAAAAAATATTTTCATAAAAAGTTTTTTTATTTCTCAAGCGCCACCTCCCCCGTTTCAAGAGAATTAGCAAAAAACACCCCGCGGGAGGGACTATAAGCCCCTCCCGCAAGGATTATCTCGTTTTTATCTTCGCAACTACCTCTGCAACGGCTGCATCAACAGCTTTCAGCGTTTCCGCAAACTCGTCCCCGTTTCTTCTGCGTAAAAAGCCTCCGTTTTTATCACAGAATTCTTTGTACCTCGGGTGATCTACCGCCTTAAAGATAATCTCCTGAAGAATTCTGACAGTCTCCGCCGGCACTTCTTTTCTGCAAAAAAAGCCCTGGTGAATATTATACCTGTCATCCAGGCCAAGGTCTTTATAAGATGGAGTATCCGGCGTAATGCTTAACCGTTCGTTGCCGGATAGGGCAAGCAGTTTGATCTGACCGGCATCAACATAGGACATGGTATCAAGAGCGGAGCCGGTCCGAATATCAATATCCCCGCCAAGCTGCGCAGGAGCGCTATCCGCCCCGCCTGTATAAGCGAGAATCTTGAAGATATCATGAATATCTCTGCCATGATAATTGCTCCAGAGAACCTCGCAGGCAATATAGGAAGATTGTCCAACCCCGGTATGCGCCCACCGCACTTTACCCGGGTTCGCGGTTGCGTATTGAACAGCCTCTTCGAGGGTATTAAAAGGGTTGTCGGCACGGGCGGAGTGCATTAAAGGGCTTTCAAATACCTGGGCAATCGGCGTAAAATCGGTGTAGTTGTACTTAATATTACCCAAATTATACTGGGCGGTTATAGAAGATTGATGCAGCATGATAGTATGTCCGTCAGGATCAGCGTCAAGCAGCGCCTGAATGGCATTCATTGTCGCAGCGCCTTCAAGATTGGTAACAATCATTGACTGCCCGCCGGGAATAAACTTTTGCTGGGTCGCGATATCCGCGATTATTCTGGCATTCAAATCAGAGTTGCCGCCCGCGCCATAAGGCACAAGAACCCGGATGGTTTTTGTTGGAAACCCGGCCGGAGCGCTATCGGCGCCGCCGCCCGCGAACACGCTGACCGGAATTAAAACCAAACAAACAATCAGAAACAGAAACGCCAACTTTTTCATACTCTTCCTCCTTATACTAACACCTTTAAAATGACTTTATGATTTTTTGATTTTTTCCCATCAAGATCACAAGATGGTTTATGCGCGTCATGGGGGAAGAACATGGCAAACATTCCAGCCTCCAGAGGAGTATTGATTTTGTTCTCCCCCTTGTAAAAACCAATGTCCCTCTCCGGTATAAAAGGCCCGTCTTCCACAAGACCTTCCAGCGGCAGATAATAGCAGCCTTCTCTGCCGGCCAGCAGTATCTGAATATCAATATACTTTTTGTGAGCCTCAAAACGGGCGTCACTCAGATTTTTTGTGTCGTAGCGGGACACCTGCGCAATAACGGTATCTTCACCAACAACAGGCTGCTTTCCATCGGGAAGTTTTGCTATATCATTTTTCAAAAGATAATCAATCGCCAGGTCAAGGTTTTTTGAAATTCCTTTGTATGACGCGATTCTTTTCGTCTGATCATATATCATCATTCCTCCTCATGAAGCCCCAGTCTCTTATAAGCCTCAACGAATGTGCTATTGCCATTAAAAGTCTGCGTCCCGTCCTTTCTGACTTTCTCAAGCAGTTCCGCTTCGCGTTTTTCCCGGGCAACCGCGCGTTCATACACTTCCGCGGCCTGCTCGCGCGGAACAATAACAACCGCGTCGTTATCTGCAAAAACAAGATCTCCCGGATTTACCAATACATTCCCTATAACAATGGGATGATTGATTTCGCCTCCCGTAAGTTTTGTGCTGCGTTTAATACTGATGCCCCGCGACCACACATACCAGTCAATTTCTTTCATCATCATGGTATCGCGTACGCAGCCATCAATAATCATTCCGGGGCAGCCCATTGTCTTGGCGGCGGTACTCATAATGCCGCCCCACATACCGCCGGATTCCTGAAATCCATCGCAAGTGACCACCAAAATATCGCCCGGCTTAAGCAAGGTAATTGCCTTATGCAGAATGAGGTTGTCTCCGGCCCGCACCCGCACCGTGAACGCAGATCCGACAATTTTTGTTCCCGGCCATACAGGACGAAAATCATGATTAAGAGCGCCGCTGACTTTCAGATTTTCATTAATAGAAGCGCTCTCGTCCAAAGTTGAATACTTTTTTATTATATCTGCTCCAACTTTTTCGTAATTTTTTACAATGTCAAACATGTTTCTCTCCTTCAAACAAATTGTAGTACCTCAGTTTAACACCAGATTCTGAAAACTGTCAATAAAAAAATTTCATTTATTTTTAATATATATAAAAATATTTTCATAAACCCGCGGGACAAAATTACTTGTATTGGCTTTTTAGCGGCGGAAATGCTATATACTAAAATATGATTTCTTAAATTGAAATAAATGCGCCGCCCGCCTGCGAGGCATCGGCGTTTACTTTTTCCCGGTTATAAAAGCGCATTTTTTGCGGCTTTGCCGCAAAAAACCGGGCTTTTCGGGGGTCTCGCCGCTTGCGCGGCCGCTTCGCGCCCCTTCAATCCCTTGCGCCCCACGGTCTTTTCGGCCTTTGACCTTTATATACGCCAAAGCCGTTATTGGGCCTCTCGCCCGGAATCTTGTTACCATAAACACGCTTTCGCGTGCGTTTCCCTGGGCGTGCTTTGCGCAATTTAATTCCATAAGGCGAGGGTAAACGCCGATGCCCTGGCCCGCCTGCGGCGGGAACGCTTTCACGGAAATTGCGGAAGGGGCATAACTAACCCGGCAATTGCTGCGCAATTGCGTTATAACCGGGCGCTTTGTTTTTTAGCCGGTAGGGTACTGGTGACTTTCACCGCAATTTCCGGGGCGATTCCCCCCGCCTATGCGGGGTCGACGCTTTCACGGAAATTGCGGAAGGGACATAACCGGAAGGGCAATTGCTGCGCAATTGCGTTATAACCGGGCGCTTTGTTTTTTAGCCGGTAGCGCACTGGTGGCATTCACCGCAATTTCCGGCGCAATTCGGCTACTTGCATAATTTTTCCTTATATATTAGAATATGTAAACCTCCGGGGAATGTGTCGTTTACGTTTTCGGTAACAGCCTGACAGAACGGACCTGAAACTCGGTTTTAGAAAGCCAATAACTTTTTGGAGAGGATAAGTATATATGGCAGAAATGTCAAAAATGAGGAATATCGGCATTAGCGCCCATATTGACTCGGGGAAGACGACTCTGACGGAGCGTATTCTGTTTTACTCGAATAAAATCCATGCCATTCACGAGGTAAAGGGAAAAGACGGGCATGGCGCGACAATGGACTACATGGAGCTGGAGCGTGAGCGCGGAATCACAATTACCTCGGCGTCGACCAACGTAACCTGGAAGGACCACCCGATTAACATTATCGATACTCCGGGACACGTTGACTTTACCATTGAGGTGGAACGGGCTTTGCGCGTTCTTGACGGGGCCATTCTGGTTCTGTGTTCAGTGGGCGGGGTGCAGTCGCAGTCCATTACGGTGGACAGGCAGCTCAAGCGCTACAATGTTCCGTTTATCGCGTTTGTAAACAAGTGCGACAGGACGGGCGCAAATCCGTACCGCGTAAAGGATCAACTGAAGGAAAAGCTGGGCCACAACGCGGTCATGGCTCATCTGCCCATAGGGCTTGAGGACAAGTTCGAGGGAATTGTTGACCTTGTGAGCATGAAGGCCCTGTACTACGATGGCGAGGGCGGGGAGACGGTTATCGAGAAGGAGATCCCCGCGGACCTGCGCGCGGAGGCGGAAAAGCGGCGCGAGGAGCTTATCGATGCGGCTTCGCTGTTTTCCGATGAGCTTGCGGAGGCCTACCTTGAAGGAAACTCGACGGAGGAGCAGATACGCGCGGCGATTCGCACGGGCGTTCTGGCCCGCGGGCTGACCCCGGTTTTTATTGGTTCCGCCTACAAGAACAAGGGCATTCAGACTCTTCTGGACGGGGTAGTCTCTTATCTGCCGAATCCTACGGAGGTCAAAAACTTTGCCCTGGATCTGGATGACAACGAAAAGCAGATTGAGCTGAAACCCAACGACAAGGATCCTTCGGTTGCTTTGGCTTTCAAACTGGAAGACGGTCAGTACGGCCAGCTTACCTATATCCGCATTTACCAGGGGTCTATCAAAAAGGGCGATGAGCTGTACAACGCGCGTATGCGCCGCCGTTTTAAGATTGGGCGGCTTATCAGGATGCACGCCAACTCCATGGAAGATATCAGTGAAGCGCCCTGCGGGGACATCGTCGCCCTGTTCGGCGTTGACTGCGCTTCGGGCGATACTTTCTGCAAACAGGGGATAAACTACTCTATGACCTCGATGTATGTTCCCGCGCCGGTTATTTCGCTCGCCATTACGCCCAAGGACAAAAACTCCGCGGACAATATGGCAAAGGCTCTGGGCCGCTTTACCAAAGAGGACCCGACCTTTCGTACCTACGTTGATCCTGAGTCGAATCAGACCATTATTCAGGGTATGGGTGAACTCCATCTGGATGTGTATATTGAGCGTATGAAGCGGGAGTACAAGGCCGAGGTCCAGACGGGTATGCCGCAGGTTGCCTACCGCGAAGCCATTACGCAGCGGGCCGACTTTGATTACACGCACAAGAAGCAGACGGGCGGTTCGGGCCAGTACGGGCGCATTGCCGGTTTTATGGAGCCCAACGCGGAGAGCGATTACGAGTTTGTGGACGCGATTAAGGGCGGCGTCATTCCCAATGAGTTTATTCCTTCCTGCGATAAGGGTTTTCAGGCGGCAAAGGCCAAGGGTACGCTTATCGGCTTTCCTATTGTAAATATCCGCATAACAATCAACGACGGAAACACTCATCCCGTGGACTCCTCGGATATGGCGTTCCAGCAGGCGGCCATAGGGGCTTTCCGGCAGGCGTACGAAAAGGCGCGGCCGGTTATTCTTGAGCCGATTATGAAGGTAAACGTGGAAGGCCCCACGGAGTTTCAGGGGAATGTCTTCGGCAGCCTGAACCAGAGGCGCGGGGTTATCGTGAGTTCTACGGAGGACGGCAGTTTCTGCCAGATTGAGGCTGAGGTTCCTTTGAGCGAGATGTTCGGATATTCCACCGTGCTGCGCTCCCTGACGCAGGGTAAGGCGGAGTTCACGATGGAAGTTCTCAAATACGGGCGTGTCCCCGCTGCGATTTCCGACGAGCTGAAAAAAGACTATCAGGAAAAACGCAGAAAAGAACAAAAATAATTCCGAAAGGAGATTAAATAAAGATGGTAAGAGAAGAGTTCGTTAAAAGGAACCCTCTGCGCATACTCGAGAAGTCCATCCACGGCGGTTTGCAGAAAGGGAATGTCGCGGTTATCGCGTCTCCCAAGGGAGTGGGAAAAACAGCGTGCCTTGTGTATATTGCCACAGTCAGCCTGATGCAGGGCAAGCATGTCATTCACGTTTCTTTTTCTTCCCGCACCGACCACATCATAAGCTGGTACGAGGATATTTTCAAAGAGATTGCAAAAAAGCGTAATCTTGAGGACGCGATGGAAACCCATAACGAGATTATCCGTAACCGCGTTATCATGAACTTTAACCAGGAGGGGCTTGTCCCCGGTCAGGTTGTGCGCAGCCTCCGTTCCATGATTAAAGACGGGAATTTTGCCGCGGATCTCATCATGGTGGACGGCTACAACCTTTCCCGCGGCAATATTGAAAATTTCAAGGCCCTGAAGGATTTTGCCGAGGAGATGGGCCTGTGCATCTGGTTTTCCGCGTCCACACGGGAAGGGGTTCCCCTTGCCGCCGGAGAGGTTCCCGAAGATTTGAAACCGTTTATGGACTATGTGAATGTTCTTATTACGCTCGCTGACAAGAAGGACTATATCGCCCTGCAGCTTGTAAAGGACCACGACGCCTATACCAAAGAAAATCTGCATGTACGGCTTGACCCGCAGACTCTGTTGATCGCGGAGGAAGAGTAGGGGCCGTGAATAAAAAAGAAAACTGTTTTGGTATTTGCGAATGGTATATGGGATTAAGCGGCCCCTCTGCGGTTCGCATAGCTTCGGCCCTGGGACTGGACGGGATTCAGCTTGGGGATTTAGGCGGCGCGGCCCAGAACTTTCCCCTGCTGGATCCTTTTATTCAGGAACAATATCTGCAAGCCGCGGCCGGCGGCGCTGTTCTTCATTCGCTGCATACTTTTACGCTGACCCGGGAAGGCGGGATGCGCTATCCCATGAACAGCGCGCAGGGTGAATCGGCGGTACACAGTTTTCGCCAGGGACTCAAAGCCTGCGAAGCCCTGCATATTCCCGTCATCATGGTGGCTTCGTTTGACGCAAGTCATGTACGCAATGATTACGACATGGAAAATACCGGCAAAATGCTGAAGCATTTTGCGCAGTTGTCGAAGGACAGCGGCGTGCAATTGACCTATGAGGCGGCGGCGGTATTGACGGACCGGCAGCTTTGGCTTTTGGATTATGTTGGAGAGGGCCTTAAATTATGTTACGACACGCTGAATCCCCTGAGAAACGGCTCAGGAGACCCCCAGGTTGAGATTCCCCGGTTTGGAATCGACCGTATCGATCATATTCATGTCAAAGACGCTCCTGCCGATATGATAGGGTGTTGTCCTGTGGGAGAAGGGGCCGGCAGGGTTTCTTCAACAATAAATCTCGCAAAAAAGCTGGGTTACAGGGGCTGGTATTTTCTGGAAAACTACTACTATCTGCCGCCTATGAATCAGATGGGTTTTGGAACGGATCTTATGAAAAAAGATTTACGCGCGCTGAAGCTCATGCTTGAAGGCGAATAAAACGAAGGCGTCCGCGAATTTACACGGATTTACGGCCCAGGAGCCTGTTGCGCTTCGTCAAAAAACCGCCTGCGCCAGGAACATATGTAAAACCGTTCCCCCCGCAATGGCCAGGAGGGGGCTGCGCTTCCACAGATAGAGGAGAACAACGGCGGCAATGGAGATAAGCTCCGGCAGGCCGTGGGGACTCGCTTTCAGGCTGACATCCTTCAGGCAATATACAACGAGCATAGCGATAATGGCGAAGGGCAGGGCGTTTCCCAGCCAGACAACGAAGGGCGGAATTTTACGGGCGGCCGGAAACAGAATAAACGGCAGGGCCCGCGTCAGAAAAGTACAAACAGACATAAGGGCGATAAGAATTACGGCCTGGAGGGAAGTCATGCGACATCCTTCTGTACGGCGGGATGCCTTTTCCTTCCCGAAAGCCACGCCGCCGCCAGTACCGTAAATATCAGCGCCATCGCGGGAATAAGAAACCAGCGGGAACCAAAAACGAAAAGACACAGCGCCGCCGCGGCTATGCCCAAAAGCGCGGGACGCCTTCCCCGGCGCGTGCGCCACTGTTCCAGGAAAATAACGGTGAACAGGGCCGTCATTACGAAATCAATGCCCCGGGGATTAAACGGGAGCGCCCTTCCCATAAGGCTGCCTATAACCGAACCTGTTATCCAGTACAGATGATCCAGAATAGCGACGCACAGCCTGAAGAGGTTTTTATCGACGTGGGCCGGCGGCGGCGTGCACAAAAGGGAAAAGGTCTCATCGGTAAGGGCGAAAATCATATAGAATTTTGTTTTGCGTAAACCGTGAAAACTTTCAAGCAGGCTTAATCCGTAAAAGATGTGGCGCGCGTTGACCATAAGCGTAATAAGCGCCGCCTGCAAAGGATGAAAGCCGCCCGCGAGAAGTCCCGCGCCCACAAACTGGAGGGAACCGGCAAAAACGGTAACGCTCATCCCCAGCGCCCACAGAACGCCGTAGCCTTTTGACGCAAGGAGAATGCCGAAGGCAATGCCCAGAAAAATGTAACCCGTCAGAACAGGAGCGGTGCGGGGAAAGGCGGAGATCAGAGCCTGCCGCAAGAGGGATTTGCCGGCGGGTCCTGAGCCTTGCGTGTTTGGGTTTTCGTGGTTTTTCATGAACGTCGCAATTATACGTGCACAGGGGAAGGGGTTTCAAGACATTTCCCCGCGCATAGGCGCGGGGAAATGTCTGAACGGAAATTGCGGGAAAAGTCACCAGCACTCTACAGGCTTGTTCACGCAAACTCCTTAATATAACGCAATTGCGGAGCAATTGCCGTGATGGTTATGCCCCATCCGCACATTTCCGTGAAAGCGTCCCCGCCGCAGGCGGGCGGAAATTGCGGGAAAAGTCACCAGTCGCTTTAGGCAGAAAAACACAACTCCTGAAATAGAACGCAATTGCGGAGCAATTGCCCTTTCGGGCTATCTCCCTTCCGCGATTTCCGTGAAGGCGTTCCCGCCGGTAGGCGGGCGTCCCCCTAATTTTAACTTTTTATTTTGCCGCGGTTTTTCAGATAGGTATATGTCGCGGGGGGAACCAGTTCCCTGACAGCTTCCGGATTTCCTTCTTTCAGGAGCTTTCGTACCCGGCTTGCGCTTACCGCGAGACCCCCTGTTTCAAGGCGGGGGATCTCCGTCACGCGGATACCGTAACGGGGCAGAAACTCCTGCATTTGGCGGTTGTATTCCCGCGTAACAGGGTCAAAGGGTTCCTCTCCCACAAAACGGCAGCTTATCCCCAGGGGCAGAGCAAAACGTTCGGCAAAAATGGTAAGATCCAGAACGGTATTCACCGCGCGCGCGGAAACTGTATCTTTGAGAAAATAATCGGGAAAGGTTACCGAGGAAACAAGATACGGGCCCGTGTGGTGAAGGTACACTGAGGGCAGGTGAGAAACGCCCGCGCGGACCAGATTGTACCTGTCTTCGGCGGAAAACGCGCTTTTGTCCTCCGAAACAATAAAAAGATGCAGGGCGCCGCACTGCCGCGCCGCCGTTTCAATTAAATACAAATGCCCGTTGGTAAAAGGGTTGCAGTTTGCCACTATGGCGCCGGAGGTTTTTTCCGCCCCGCCGCCCGCCGTGAAAAAATCAGGCTTTTTCAGACCTGAAACAAAAACTTCAATTCCGTTTTTTCTGTTTTCCATAAGGAGAACGTCCGGGGTTTTTGCCACGGGATAAAACCCCAGATTCCCGAAGAGATATTCGTTTTCCGGTTTGGTAAAAAGAAAAAGATGATGCCGTCCGTTACGCGCGGCCTCCATGATGAGCTCCGTCAGAATTGTCGCGGCGAGCCCTTCGCTCTGATAATCGGGGGAGACGGCGAGGCATTTAATTACATTGCCGTCAAGAGATCCTGTGGCGGCGATTTGCTCCTGCTCCATCATGCAGACCGAATACTGTACCGCCTCGTCATACTTCAGGCCGCAGCCGCGGAGAAACGCGCGGAGGCTTTCTCTCGCGGCGCCGCGAAAGGGAAAGCCGCAGTGCATCTGCATAATTTGAGTTTCCGCCTCAGGCGACCTGATGGATAAGATCGATAATGCTGCCGTCGCGGTAAGTAACCACGCCAACCACCTTATCCGTATAGCGTATGGGATCAGGCTTTCCGACAATGGCCTCGACCTTGGCGCGAAGCTCCTCTATGGGGTGCAGGGGAATACGCGCCGCGGCGAAACGCTCCAGAAGATCGCTCCGCGCGGGATTTACCGCGACGCCCTGCTCGGTAACAATCACATCAACGGTTTTTCCGGGAGTAACGATGCAGCCCACGCGGTCGACAATGCAGGGGATTCTCCCCCTGGTAAGAGGGCAGGTTACAATGGAAACAGACGCGCCGTAGGCCGTATCCTGATGCCCGCCTATCGCGCCGCGGATAAGCCCGTCGGAACCGGTAAGCACATTGACGTTAAAGGCGGTGTCAACCTCAAGCGCCGACAATACCACCACATCAAGCTGATTAACCGCCGCGCCGTCTCCCTTGGGGCTGGCGTAGTATTCCGCCGAAATCTGATGATGAAAACGGTTATTCTTGAGGGAATCCGCGGCTTTCAGGTCAAAGCCCTGCACATCAAGAAGCTTTTTTATCAGCCCCTCCTCGTGAAGGTCCACGATGGAACCGGTAATTCCCCCCAGGGCGAAACTCGCGGTAATGCCCCGCGCGATCATTTTCTCGCGCAGGAAACGGCTTACCGCAAGAGAAGCCCCTCCCGTGCCGGTTTGAAAGGAAAACCCGTCAACCAGCCTGCCCGAAGCCTCAATCACATCCGCCGCGGCTTCCGCCATAAGAAGTTCCTTAGGATTCGTCGTAAACCGGGTGGCCCCCTTCATGATTCCCGCGGGATCCCCAATCGCGTCAACTTTCACAACGCAGTCCACATTGCTCTCCGGTATGCCGAAGGGCACGTTGGGAAAATGCACAATGTTGTTGGTGATGATGATAGTTTTTTTCGCGTACTGGGCGTCGCATTTCGCGTAACCCATAGAACCGCACTTTACCCCGTCATCGTTGTCACGGGAGTAGCCGTTGGCGTTGCCGAAAGGATCGCAGGAGGGCGCGCCGAGAAAAGCGACATCGATGGGCAGCGCCCCGGTTTGAATGGCGTAGGCCCGCCCGCCGTGGGAGCGAAACACCACGGGGACATCCATAAGGCCGCGGGAAATTTCATCGGCGAGTTTGCCCCGCAGTCCCGATGTTTCGATATGCCGGATTACGCCGTTTTTGATATGCCGGATAAGAGCCTCGTGGCAGTCCGTAAGGGAGGAGGCGGCCAGGACAAGATCCTTAAAGCCCATTTCCGCGAGTTTGTCCATCACCATATTGACAATATAATCGCCGCCGCGAAAATGATGATGAAAGGAAACTGTCATTCCGTTTTGAAGCCCGCACTGCCGCACTGCCGTTTCAAGATCCGCCGCGATTTTATTACGCGAGGTTTCCCGCTCCGCCAGGGTTTTGTAATCCTTTTGCAGGCTATTAATATCAAAAGCGCCCTTCAGGCCCTTTATTTCCACCAGACCGGCCATGTTCCTCAGTTCAGGATCTTTCATACCGGAGCCTCCTCTGTCAATACGCCGGCGGCGCGGGCCAAATCCAGCACACGCTCCGCCCGGCTGACGATAGGTTTGTCGACCATTTTACCGTTCAGGGAAATGACGCCCGAACCCCTGCTCTCCGCTTCCCGAATTGCTTCGATAACCGCCAGGGCGTTTTTGATTTCTTTTTCCGTTGGGGTAAATATCTCGTGCACGATTTTTATCTGCCGCGGATTGATAATGCTCTTGCCGTCAAAACCCAACTGCCTGATCAGGGTTGTTTCTTTGCGCAGCCCCTCTTCGTTGTTTACGTCCGAAAACACCGTGTCAATCGCGTCAATACCGGCGGCCCGTGCGGCAAGAAGCACCATGCTCCTGCCAAAAAGGAGTTCTATTCCTTCGGGAGACCGGTTTGTTTTCAGGTCGGTAACATAATCCTCCGCGCCAATGGCTATGCCGATAAGCCGCTCGCTCGCCAGGGCAATCTCCTTCGCGTTCAGCACCCCGGCGGCGCTCTCAATGGCCGCCATC
>JAISQU010000028.1 GCA_031274005.1 Spirochaetales bacterium | reverse complement strand
AACGGCTTCGGTCCGCCGCTAGAGAGAGCTTTTTTTATCGCCCCGGTCTTTGTGTTTAGTTTACCATGAGTTTAAATTTGGAATTGCTGCGTGCGGGAACACTATCATTGACACGCCGCAAGCTCACCCGTAAAATACGCCCAATGCGGACTATGAAGAATACGGGGCGGGGCCCCTCGCCCTGCGGCACGGTAAAGCGTGTTCTGCTTGTCGTTGCCGGCGCCCTGATTATGGCCTTCAACCTGAATACCTTTGTCCACGCGGGGGGGCTTCTTCCCGGCGGGTTTACGGGGCTTGCCCTGCTTATTCAGGAATGCGCCCTGCGCTTCGCGGGCAAAGAAATACCTTTCAGCATACTGCTCTATGTGTTTAACGCCATTCCGGCCCTTATCAGTTTCAAATACATAGGAAAAAAGTTTACCCTCTATACCTGCCTGATGATTTTTCTGAGCGGGCTTCTGACCGACTGGATGCCCGCCATGTTCATTGAGCACTTGCAGGTACATGACACGTATCTTTCGGCTATATTCGGCGGCATACTGAACGCCGTGGCTATCAGTATGTGTCTTTTCGCGGACGCCACATCGGGGGGGACTGATTTTATCGCCATTTTTCTTTCCGAAAAATATAAAAAGGACGCGTGGAATTATATTTTCGCGGGAAACTGCGTCATCCTTATAGCGGCGGGATACATTTTCAGCATAGACAAAGCCCTGTATTCCATTATTTTCCAGTTCGCGACCACAATGGCGCTGCAAACCCTGTACCGCGGGTATCAGCAGAAAACCCTGCTCGTCATTACCAGCCGGCCCGACAGGGTGTATACGCTGATCCGCGACGAAACGCATCACGGCGCAACCTCGTTTACCGGTACCGGCCTGTATGAGATGGAAAACCGGGTCATGATCTATTCTGTGGTGTCCGCCAACCAGGCCAATAAACTTGCCGCGGCAATACGGAAAATCGATCCCCGCGCCTTTATTAACATAATCAGAACCGAGCAGATACTCGGACGCTTCCACAAGGCCCCAAAGGACTAACCTTGCATAGTCCACGGCGAAATGGTAAAATGCGGGCATGAAAACAACCACAGGAACCTGTGAAGTACTCTATGCGAGCTGGGCGCCGTCATACAGAATGAATGATATTATTATAACCCTGTCCGAAGAACCCGAAATAGCCATCAGGGTCGGCATAAAGCGGGATGATGTTCTTGGCGGGCCTGATATTCAGATGGATTTCAAGAAAGCGAAACATCTGACCATTACGGTTGTCAACCCGCATAAACTGTCCCACATGGGGGTTCCGGAGCCTGTTGAGGTGGGGACGCTTCAGGGCAAGAAGCTTTTTTTCAGTTTCCGTGTGGATATGTTTGGCAATTACGCTTCCTTTGCCGTTACCTACGCGTTCCTTCTGGGGGAATAAACCATTTTGTTGAAAGCTGAGCGCAAGCCCCGGCGGGAAACATTTTTCCGGAGAATCCGCGGCATCTACAAGCCCGAAGCCCGTATAGGCAAATTTCTGTCCGCGCTTCTTTTGTCCGGAATAGCCTACGGGCTGTACAAGGGCGTGCAGGACAACTATCTTGCCGAGATTGTTCACATCAGCGAGTTCCAGCGGGGCGTTGTCGAGTTCTTCCGCGAACTGCCCGGCCTTATGGTCGTCCTGATTCTGGCCGCGCTGTACCGGTTTTCCGAAAATCAGGTATTCAAAATCGGCATGGCTATCATGCTTGCCGGACTGGCGGGTCTTCTGGCGGGGGGCAGCGGTAAAATAACGGTCATCCTTTTCATTACCGTGTACAGTCTTGGCGAGCACATTGTTTTGCCCCTGCGCAGCGCCATGTCCCTGGAACGCGCGAAGCCCGGCAAGGGGGGAGCGTCCCTCGGCGTTATCAGCGGCATCAACCAGATCGGCCATATCGCGGGCTTTCTCATTGTCGTATTTTTATTTTTCCTTTTGAACCGTTTTAATATCCACATAGGAGAAACCGGCGGCTTCAAAATCGTTTTTGGACTGGGAACAGCCTTAAGCGCCGCGGCGGTTTTAGTATCCGCCGCGATGAGGGAATCCTCCGCGCCGGTACGGCGTCAGCCTTTCTACTTTGCCCGCAAGTTCAAAACCTATTACATGCTGGAAATGTTCTACGGCGCGCGCAAACAGATTTTTATTACCTTCGCTCCCTATGTACTTATCCTTCAATACGGAGCAAGCACATCCACAATATCCCTCCTTCTGGCCGTTACCGCGGCGTTCGGCGTTCTGTCCGCGCCCTTAATCGGAAAATTCATAGACCGCGTTGGCTACAAGACCGTCATGGTAGGCGACACAATTGTCCTTGTTCTTGTGTGCGTCCTCTACGGTTTTGCCCACAGGATTTTCCCCCTGCATATCGCCTACATCGTTGTCTGCGTCAACTACGTTCTTGATTCCATTATCTCCCTCGCAAGCATGGCAAGCAGCATGTACGTCAAAGACATCGCGGCGAACCAGCAGGAGATCACCATGACAGTTTCTACGGGAGTTTCGGTCAACCACATCATGAGCATTCTCATCGCACTTTTGGGGGGCTGGATATGGGAGACGCTCGGAATCGAAACTCTGTTTACTATGTCCGCCCTGCTCGGTCTTGCCAACAGCGCCTACGCCGCGACAATCAAAACAAAACCTAAGGCGGGCTGAACTCCGCACGGGCTTTGATACGCACCAGATGAATAAAATCCCCCCTGCCCGTAAGCCGCTGCAAGCTGCTCTCCACAGTTGTATCCATAACGGCGCAGGAAAATTTTCCGGCCGCGTCTATGACGGGCAGAAGAACCGCCACATGGGTATGCTGGCGTAAAACGGGGTCGCTGCCGAACTCCCTGTTGACCGAAGCTATATAAATGCTTCCCGGTTCGGTGAGGGCAAGGTAATGCAGAATGGCGGGAATATCTTTCGCGGCGTATCCTATGTCTTCCATGTATTTCCAATAGGGAAGGCCGCGCACATCAGAGGATTCAATTCCCGCGGTTTGCCCGCCGGGCGAAAGCCGGGCGAAAGCCAGGGCTATATTGCGGGACCAGTCAAGGCCAAAGAAGGGATCTCTCCGGTCTTCATAGCGGCGCGAAATAAAACTGCCGCGGGCTTCCGGGTGTTTGGTTTTCAGTTCTTTTATATCGAGAAGTTTACCTGTCAGCGGGGCGTACAGCCCGTCGGCAATCCACTTCACAAAACCCGAACAGTTAAAACCGGCGGGTTTTCCCGCGTCCTGGGGTTCAAGCGTTGCTATAAAAACCATGCGCCCGTCACTGTCCATGGCCCCGTCATCCACGTTGGCAAACCGTCCCAGCCGCGCGCGCAGCGTTTTGGTCATAGTGAGGATGTTCCTGTACGCGGAGGCATCCACCGGAGGAATAAGGCCCCGCCAGTTGACGGTTCCCCGGCTTGTTTCGATAATAGCGGCAAAGGGAAGGGTCAGAAGACTGACGAAGCTGCCGCCCAGGGGCACATCATGCTGAATCCGCCTGTTAAACAGATACAGGTCCATGAGAGATTTCCCCCTCACCGCGCCGCCTTTATCCGGAAAAATGCGCACAAAGGAGCCGGGATCGGAATGGAAAAAGATTTTGACCTGAACAAAATCCCCCGTGGCGAGATCCCGCTTGATGATCCAGCTTCCCCGCGAAAAAACGGGAAAGCGGCCGTCCTCCTCATTAAGAAAGAGTATATAAAACGCTTCCTGAGTTTTGCGTACCTGGACGCAGACGCGGTTATCCTGACCGCGCTGGGTAAAGACTTTACGTGTAAGGTTTATAACCTCGTTTGTGGGCGCGCTCAGGATATCCGCGTGGAGTTCGCGGATCTCAACGTTCTCCCTGATGTCAAATTCCGCCTGATTATATGTGTCCGCGCCCGCCCGCGCCGCGGAAAAAAGCAGCAGCGAAAAAACGAAAACAAAAACGCAGCGAATCATGAATCCTCCCTGATACCCCAGATAGTTCCGGCCCCCCCTATATACAGGCTTAAAGATGAGCGGATTTTTCGGACAGGGATCTTGTCTAATTCATCGGCGGAATTCTCTTCTAAAGTGAGCGGCGGCAAAGACAGAAAACCCGGCCGCACGATATAATTCCCCGTCGCGGCGTACCCGCCTCCGGCCGGCGCGCACAAAACCGAAAGATCGGCGCCGCGTTCGCAGTGGCCCGCCAGAAGCTCGCGGTCAGGAAAGTTCAGCGAATAACGGTTCAGGGGCAGGACGCAAAGAGTATCGATACCCCTCGCCGCCAGACCCCTCTGAAAAGCGGGGGAACTCATAACAAGAAGGACTCCCGCCATGCCGGAGGCGTATCCGGCGAGGCAGCCGTCCTCCTCTGCGCGCAGGCGGCCTTCTTCATCAAGATACGGAAAAAAAGGCTGCCGCGCGAAAATAATTTTTTCCTCGTCGTAAAAAAAAGTATCCCCGCGGCAGAGCAGCGTTCTCAGGCTGACCGGCGGACGGGGTTCTTCCGCGTAATCGCTGTCCGTGTTCCGGGCTCCCGGGGCGCAGCGCTCCGGCGCGGTAAAAACATACCAGACGGGAAAGATTCCGGAGGCCCGCAGCGCGCCCCTCACAGCCAGGGCCAACTGTCTGAGGGCTGCGGCTGCGGCGTCCCGCCGGACGGTATGGGGCAGCACGGTAACAAGGGCAAGCCTGCCTGAGGCAAGGCATTCTTCGGCCGCGGAGAACGCAAGGCTTTCACGCGGCGCAACCCTAAGCTCCGCCTGAGCGGACGCGGCGGCGCGGGGGGATTGTGTGTGCAGCGCGGCAAGCAGCCGTAAAAGCTCGGGCGGCAGATGCAGAAGGTCTTCGGACAAATTCCGCCGTTTGTGCGGCGGCAGGGTTTTCCATATTTCCTGCAGATGCTCCTGACCGGACGGAATAAACGAAGATCCGGTAAACTCCGCGCTTTCTTCTTTTAGCCGGCCCAGGGCCTCAAGCGAATCCAGCAGATTTTTCCGCTGGGCGTGAATCTCGGCCTTTTCATTTCCGCAGGGGCCGGACATCTCCTCAAGCAGGGCGAGCTTCGCCCCTTCCAGGGTAAAGCGTCTTTCGGAGACAAGGTATTTCAGGCGGTACAGGAGATTCATCTCTTTGTCGCCGTACACCCTGCGGCCGCCTGCGTTTTTTTCCGGCTCCAGAAAGGATATTTCTTCTTCCCAATAGCGAAGCACATGAGGTTTTATATCAAGCAGCCTGCACACTTCGCCTATGCCCAGCCGTCTCACGGGTCTGTCTCCCTGGTTCTGAGATCCATGGCAAAAGGAACGTCCTGAAAACCCAGGCCGCGGATTTTGTTTTTGACGTACCCCAAATACGAAAGCGGAAAGCCGTCTTTTTTGTTGACAAAAAGTATAAACCGAATGGGCTTTATACTTACCTGCGTTATGAACCGTATCTTATACTGCCGGCGGCCGTCACGGGGCGGAGGATTTTCGCTTACCCAGGCTTCCAGCGCCCGGTTCAGAGCCGCCGTCTCTATACGCCGCTGAAGCTGCGCGTCGATTTCCCGCGCCTTCACAAGAAGCTCGTCGAGGTTCCAGCCCGTGCGCGCCGAGACAGCCATGACAGGAGCAAAGTCGAGTACGGGAAACTGAAAGCGCAGCTTCTCCGCCGCGGCGGCCAGGGCCTTTTTATTGCGCGGCATAAGGTCCCACTTGTTGAGACCGAGGATGATTCCCCGTCCTTTCTTGACAATCTGCGCCGCTATCTTTTTGTCCTGCTCCGCCAGGCCCTCGGCCGCGTCAATAAGAAGCAGAGCGACATCGGCGTCTTCTATTGCCGCGATTGCCCTGTTGACCGAGTAGTATTCCACGCTTTCGGTTACATGGGATTTTCTGCGTATGCCCGCCGTATCCAAAAGCCGGAAATTCTTTCCCCTGAAGGTGATTCCGCCTTCCAGAATATCCCGCGTCGTCCCCGGAACCTCCGACACTATAGAAAGCTCCTCGCCCAAAAGCCGGTTGACCAGAGTGGATTTTCCCGTATTCGGTTTCCCCAGAATGGCTAAAGTGATTTCCTCCCGCGCCGCCTCTCGGCCAGGTTCCCCCTCCTCCTCATACAGGGAAAAATCAATTCCGCTGAAAACAGCGTCGGCAAGCTCGTCGCAGCTGCGCCCGTGAGCGGCGGAAACCGCGAAAACCTGCCGGAAGCCCAGCGTCCGGAACTCGCCCACGGCGTCTTCATGGTTTTCGGTATCGACCTTGTTTACCGCAGCGATGACTCTGGGGGCATAGGGCCGCAGGCAGGCGATAAGCTCCTCATCTTCGGGGGTTATCTCCCGCACATCCAGAAGAAGGATGATGATCTGGGCGCGGGTAAAAGCCTCCCGGCTTCTCTGCGACACGAGCGCGTCTATGCCCGCGGCCTGCGCGCGTATGCCGCCCGTGTCCAGAAGAAGGACAGTCCTGCCCCCGTGTTCCCAGAGGCCCTTCACAGGGTCACGGGTAACTCCGGGCGTTGGGTCGGTAATCGCTTTGCGCCTGCGCACAAGGCGGTTAAAGAGGGTAGATTTCCCGACATTGGGCCGGCCGACAATGGCGACCAAAGGCAATTGTCCGCCGCCGCGCCTGTGTTCTCCGCTTCCTGTTTTATCAGGCCCGCCACTAGTAGACGGCGAGGTCAAAACTCTTCTCCATACGTTCTTTGATAAAACTGAAAATCTCTTTGCCGCACCGCATCCGCATTATTTCGTCGGCAAACTCCGCGGCCTGTGCGTAGGACGCCGACCTGATGATTTTTTTTACCTCAGGAATGGACGAACCGTTCATGCTGAACTGATCAAGCCCCATACCCAAAAGCAAAAGCGTTGCGAGGGGGTCGCCGGCCATCTCCCCGCACATACATACCGGAATGCCTTCCGCGTGCGCATTTACAATAGTGTTTTTGATAAAGCGCAGAACCGCCGGATGAAAGGGGTCATACAGATACGCCACCCGGTGATTGCCGCGGTCAACGCCGAGGGTATATTGAATCAGATCGTTTGTACCTATGGAAAAAAACCGGGCCTCCCGCGCGAGGATATCCGCTGCGGCCGCGGCCGCGGGAATCTCTATCATACAGCCGATGGGGACATCCTCGTCAAAGGGAATATTTTCTTTCACAAGCTCCTCTTTTACCTCGCAGGTAAGGTCCCGCGCGGCGAAGAACTCGTCAACGGTTGTGATAAGCGGAAACATGATTTTGAGCTTTCCGTATACCGAAGCGCGGTACAATGCCCGCAGTTGGGTCTTGAAAATCTGCCGCTCCGAAAGGCAGAACCGTATGGCCCTCCAGCCCAGAAGGGGATTTTTCTCCGAGGTGTCGGAAAGGTTGGGAATCATTTTGTCCCCGCCAAGATCCAGGGTTCTGATGGTAACGTCCATTCCCTTCATCGCTTCCAGAACCTGGGCGTAGGCCTTTACCTGAATATCCTCCGTAGGGAGCCTGCCGGGTTGAATAAAGAGAAACTCGGAACGATACAGGCCTATGCCTTCCGCCCCGTAGAGTTTGAGGGCGGACACCTCCTCGGGTACCTCGATATTGCCAAGTATGGAAACCATTTTGCCGTCGCGGGTTTCCGCGGGGAGGCCGACAAACTGGTGCAGATCGACCTCCCGCAGTACCCACAGCCGGCGGGATTTCTCGTAGCTGCGCCGCGCGGCCTCATCGGGATTGATAATAACAACGCCCTGATTGCCATCGATAAGAATCTCGTCGCCCGTTTGTACCTGTTTTGTTAAATCTTTCAGACCCAAAACCGCGGGAATCTCAAACGCCCGGGCGAGGATAGCCGTATGGGATGTTCTGCCCCCCTCTTCCATGGCGAGACCCAGTATGCCGGAAGAATGCATGGCAACCGCTTCGGAGGGCACAAGGTCGCGCCCCACCAGAATTACCTCGCCTTTGATATTCGACAGGGACACCTTGCGCCTGTGCAGGAGGTGGCCTATAACCCTGTGACCGACATCCCGTATATCAGTCGCTCTTTCGCGGAAAACAGGGTCGTCCATTCCGGCAAGCCTTTCGGAGTATTCGCGGAAAGTCTTATAGGCTATCCACTCAATATTTTTGAGTTCCTGCCGCAGATCCGCCTCGACATCGGCCTGGAACTGCGGATCCTGGAGCATTATCAGATGAGATTCGAGTATTTCGCCGCTTTGTGAGAAGCCCTTCGAGCTGGAATCCTCCTGCAAAATCTTCACCTCGGCGGTGGCCTTGTCGATGGCGTCCTGGAGGCGTTTGAGCTCGTTGACAACCCACGCGGGGCCAATATCATATTTGGGAATTTGCAGAGCGTCATCTATGTAAACAAAGGCTTTCCCCCATATAATGCCCGGCGAAGCCGAAATTCCCCGAATTTCTATCATGTTTCACAATATATGCAGTTTTTTGCTATATGTAAAGTAGAATCTTACTCCAATTTGGAAATTTCGAGCCCATTCACGGCGTAAAGCCGCAAAGCGGTCAGGAAACAGCACGGCGAAGCGGATGCACCAATTTTTTCCGTGCGCCTTTTTTGCTCGGCCTATAGCATTTATATACGCCAAAAGGTTTTTTTGGGCCTCGTTCTGACACGACCACGGAATAGAAAAATGTTGCATTTTTCTATTCCGCTTTGAAACTTGGTATTCATAAACACGCTCGCGCGTGCGGCTACCGGGGCATGCTGCAATCCCTGGCGCGGCCCAAGGGCTTCCGGTGATTTTACACGGAAAAAATTGGGGCACCCCGGCGAACAGGGCATCGGCGTTTACCCTCGCTTTATAGAATTAAATTGCGCAAAGCGCAAAAGACCGTGGGGCGCAAGGGATTGAAGGGGCGCGAAGCGGCCGCGCCAGCGGCGGAACCCCCGAAAAGCCCGGTTTTTTGCGGCTTTGCCGCAAAAAATGCGCTATTATAACCGGGAAAAAGTAAGTG
>JAISQU010000330.1 GCA_031274005.1 Spirochaetales bacterium | reverse complement strand
GCCCCGGTCTATAATCCCCAGGCCGTTGATGCGGCCGACGGCCTTTCCCCTGAGCGACAGGAGAAGTTCCCCGGAAAGGATCTGCTCGTCTATCTTTGCCTCGGGCAGGTTGTGGAGGAAGCGCCTTTCATCGAGGGCCCGCGCTACCATGGCCCTGTTCACGGTTTTTCCGCCTGCCAGGGACGCCCAGTAGCCCGCCTCCCGAATAAGGCCGGCTATGAGGGAAAACCTCGTCGTAAGTTTGGAGCGGAACTCTCCCACGCGGACGCCGTACTCAAGAACCGCGGCCAGGCCGGAATAATCAAAATCAGGCAGCGCTTCTTCGGCCGTCAGCCTGCGGATAAAATTGATGTACTCCCGCACGCCGCGTTTGTCCCTGTCCATAACGGAATCGAACTCCGCGTGCACCTTGAAGAGTTTGGGGAAATCATCATCGGCATTATAAAGATAATCATAGGTATTTTCGTTACCCAAAAGAATAATTTTTGTGTCGATTTCCACCGCCTCGGGCTTCAGGGGCGAGGGGACAGAATAAAAAGGATTGGGCGGGTTGCGTATTTCCGTCCTGCCGTCTTCCAGCGCCCTTTTCAGGCTGTTCCAGGCGTCCTCCTCGTTGAGCAGATCTTCGGCCCGCAGAATGAGAAAACCGCCGGAAGCCCGGATAAGGGACCCCGCGCGAAGCAGCATAAAGTGCGAGCGGCCTTCGCCGGCCGGTTCCTGATTGCCGAAAATCGCGGCGTGGTCGGGAAAGGTCTCAAAAATAACGGGAGGCTTCCCCGCGCGGTTATCCACGATAAGGTTTACCCCGTAACGGTAAGCGGGCGGCTCCACCGAAGGGTCGTCGGAAAAACTCTCTGTAAAAAGGTGGAAGTTCTGCGCGAGGTCTTCTTCAAGGGCCGCAAGATAGCCGCTCACCTTGGGGCCGGAGAACTCCCCGCGCAGGGCCTTCACTTCGGCCTGTATCGCGGGCGCCGCCGCGGCCGGGGTTTTTCGCCGGGACAAGGCTTTTTTCAGATTATCCACAAGCCGCTCAAGGGCCTGCTTAAAGACGCCGCCCCTGCCCGCCTCAAAGCGCAAAATCAGGGGCGAATCCGGCTGCCGGAAGTTGTTGACGTAGGCAAGATCGCAGAGAGCGCGGGCCTGGGCCGCACGGACATCCAGAATTTTCGTAATGGCCGTGCGTTTTCCCGTTCCCGGAAGGCCCGTAACATAGATATTGTAACCCTTCGCGCGTATACCCATCCCCAAACCAATGGCGCGCACAGCGCGTTCCTGGCCTATGATGGACGCCGGAGACTCCCCCCCGCCGTCTTCGGGTTTTTCCGCGTCAAAAGCGGCGATTTCGCTATCGGTAATGCCGAACGCTATGTCGGCAGGATCAACTTCATATGCGTGTATGGACATCAGCGGACTCATGGTAGCAGAGTTCGGCAGAAAGGGGAAGGGAGCAGTCCGGGAATTTGGGCGCATCCCCGCTGCGCGGGGCCGGGCTATCCGCTCCAATCTTTTGGCGGACCAAAAGGATTTCCGCTTCTATCCCTTGCGCAGCCCAGGGGCCGCGGCACTGTAACGCCCGCCCGCGTTCAAAAAGTCGGATGCAGCTTCTTTTGACGAGGACTCGGTCTTAAATCTTTACGGAAATTTCACGAGCGTCAAATTTACAGGAAACCAGTCGGAAGAATATTTATCGGAAGCGGCAATTACACAAATTTTTCCCGGAGAGAAAGCGATTCCGGCGCCATCCTTGCAAATACAATAACAATGACATTCTCCCGGCGGTTTTAGCGCCCCGCCGCGCGGTTCCGCGATTCAAAGTTCGGGCTCACGGCATGCGGCCTTTGAACCGCCGAGGGTCAACAGGGCTTTGAGCATGCGCCGTTTTACGGCGCCGGAGCCGGAGGTGAAATCGCCTATGCGTTTGCGTATCTCGCGGCGTTTTGAGTTCATGCCGTAGGGGCAGGTACAGGCCGCTTTGAGGATGTTTTTTTCCTGCGCGCAGGCAATGATTTGGCGTTCTTCAAGATAACCCAGAGGCCGGATAAGGCTGACGGGGTATTTTTTGTAGGCGAGGAGCATGGGCATTGTTTGCAGTTCGCCTTTGGCGCTCATATTCATGAAAAAGGTTTCGATAATATCATCCAGATGATGGCCCAGGGCGATTTTATTGAATTTGTTTTCCACCGCGTAGTTTAAAAGCTCTGTGCGCCTTTGGGTGGAGCACCAGTAACAGTTCATCTTTTGGCCCTCCTTGAGGCGGCCGATGACGGGGACGAAGAGGTCTGTAAGGCGGACGCCCCATTCGGCAAGCCGCCCGGCGAGAGCCGCCTTTTTGCAGCAGGCGCAAAAATCGCTGGAGATGTGGATTGCCGCGAGTTCATAATTTTTCCTGAGCGCCGGCCTGAGGGCCGAGAGCGCCCAGGCCATAACGGTTGAGTCCTTGCCCCCGGAGGCCGCGATAAGCACGCGGTCCCCATCTTCAATAAGGCCGCGCTCATATATGGCTTTCAGGGTGAGCTTCCGCACAATGTCGCTCGCGCCGGCCCTGCGCAGAAAACGGTTTGCCATGGGGAGAATATAGCGCCGGGCGCTTTTTTAGTACAGGGGAGTATTCCTGCGGCGCGCTATCACGGAAATGTGCGGAAGGGGTATAACCGGAACAGCCCGCGCCCGGCGCGGGCGCTGCTTTCAGGCAATTTGTTGCATCACCTGTAGGGTACTGGCGCCTTTCACCGCAATTTCCGGCGCCGACATGCGGTTCGCCTATGCGGCGCACTATCACGGAAATGTGCGGATGAGGCATAAACCGGAACAGCGCGCGAAGCGCGCATTGGTTTCAGGCCATTTGTTGCATCACCTGTAGGGTACTGGCGCCTTTCACCGCAATTTCCGAGGCCGACATGCGGTTCGCCTATGCGGGCGCGCTATCACGGAAATGTGCGGAAGGGGCATAACCGGAACAGCGCGCGAAGCGCGCATTGGTTTCAGGCCATTTGTTGCATCACCTGTAGGGTACTGGTGACATTCACCGCAATTTCCGGCGCCGACATGCGGTTCGCCTATGCGAACCGCATGTCGGCTACCTCTTGCAGCAATGGCGGTGATTCAGTATCTTTAGCTTACATATGTTTAACCAGAAGCCCTGCCCTGTTTCCGGATGCCCCAACTATGCTGTTTCGTTTCGGGATGAGTGTTACAACCATCTCGAAGACAAGGATGCGTACAGGCAATACCTGTATTCCTATTTTGAGAAAAACTCGATGTTTACCGGACTGAATTTTTCCTATGTGCCGTTTGCCGATATGGAGTTTCACGAAAAAGTGTTTCTGCTTGTTGATTTCAATCACGCGCAGTTCAGCAATCTCATCGCGGACAATCTGACTCTGCACATGTGTTTTCTGGATTACGCGCTTTTCGATTCCTGCAAACTGATCGGCGCAAAGCATACCCACTGTGTTTTTGCGGGCTCGCGGCTGCGCAATACGCTCATTGAGGATACCAATATGCTTCAAACAAATTTCAACAATACCGATATGAAAAACGTTGTTTTCTCCGAAGCCGATTTATACAATTCGCGTTTCATCGCGGGGCGCCTGGAGGATGTGTCCTTTCACGACTGCAACCTCAAGAATGTCAATTTCCGCCGCACCTTCCGGCAGAATGTCTCATTCAAATATTCCAACCACGAGGACGCCCTGTTCGACGAGAAGGACGCAGTATGAGGCTGTACTACCATTTAAGCCTGCCCTACCTGACGAACACATACCTGATCGGCCCGGCTTGCGGCGGAGCGGCGATTGTCATTGATCCCGGCGCTATGGATGTGCAGCTTCTGGAACTCGTGGAGAAGCATCATTATTATATCAAGTCAATTCTTGTAACGAATCCGGATAAGGCCCATACCAGCGGAATCAAAACCATTCTGAGAATTTACGACGCGGTTGTTTATTCCGGCGACCAGCGCTTGACCGAGTTTCCGGGCAAATGCGTTTCGGAGGGAGAAACTCTTAATCTGGAGGGCGTTCAGGTTCAGGTTTTCAGCACTCAGAGGTTTTCCCGCGAATCGGTCATGTATAAAATCGAAAACTGCCTTTTTTCCGGCGACGCTATTTCGGCCGGAATGGTAGGCGACGGCGCCAGTTTTTTCGGCAAGGCTCTGCTTATTTTACAGCTCAAGGAGACTTTCAGCCGGCTAAGGCCCAATACCCTGATCTTCCCGGCCTCCGGGCCTCCGACAACGCTTGAACTGGAAACCAATTTCAATCCTGACCTCTGTTCATAGCGTTTTCGCTGTCCGCGGAGGGGAATAGCCGTTTCATCAGCAGGGCAAAGTCCGCGGGGAGGGGCGCGCGAAAGGTCCTTTTTTGAGGCTCTCCGGGAAGGGTCAGGGAAAGCCGGAAGGCGTGAAGCATCAGGCCGGCCTGAGGGAAACTTTCATCCCTGCGGCCATAGATGGGATCGCCGAGGATGGGACAGCCTAAAGCCTTCATGTGCACCCGCAGTTGATGCGTCCGGCCTGTTTTCGGCGCCAGGCGCACAAGGCTGTAAGCGCCGCACTCGGAAAGCACCCTGTAGCGGGTTTCAGCCGCCTTGCCTCCGGATTCGGCGTGGATAAAACGCTTTCTGTGGCGGACATCCCGCCGTATACAGCCGCTGATGGTTCCCCGCGACTGCGGAAGCCTGCCCTTCACAATCGCAAGATAGACTTTTTTTACAGTCCGGCCGCGAAACTGGCCGGCAAGAAATTCCAGGGACAGAGGATCTTTGGCGGCAATGATAACTCCCGAAGTGTCTTTGTCCAGACGGTGTACAATACCCGGACGGATTTTTTCTCCAGGAAAATTGTCCGCGATCTCCCGCGCGTGATACAAAAGCCCCTGTATCAGGGTACCGCTGCCGGCCCCGCTGCCGGGATGCACAACCATTCCGCGGGGTTTATTGACAGCGATAACGCGGGAATCTTCGTACAGGATATCCAGATCGATTTTTTCAGCCTCGTACAGCGGCGCCTCCGGTTCACGCAGATCTATCTCGATGCAGTCGCCGGGCCGCACCTGTTTTGAGGCTTTTACGGGTATTCCGTTTTGACGGATTTCCTTTAAGGCTGTTTTGAGCTGGCTGCGGGTATACGGGCCGCCGGCGCCGGCAAGAAACTTGTCGATGCGCGTTCCGGGCGGAACATCGGGGCCGACGGTAAGCGAAAGGTGGCTCATGAACCTCCGCCCCTCTTACCGCGCTTTTTGCGGTTTTCCCTGTTCGATAAAAAAATCAACCAGGGCCAGAAAAGCGGAAAGACCAATGCCGAGCAGAATAACGTTTCGCGTATCGGCGCTGCTGCGCGATACACTGTCGGCGCTGCCAAAAAAACCGGGAGCGTAGCGCGAATCAAAACCGTGGCTGGCGAAACGGCCTGTGTCATAGGTCAGGGAAGAAAAAACATACACAAAGGGGAAAAGCCCCAGGGTAATAATTTCGGCCCGCCGGAGAGAGCGCGACCAGCCGGGAAACTCATCAGGCCCGTAGGGTACGGGGTCTGTATTCACGGGAGGGGATTCCGGGTTCTGACTTTGCGCCGCCAGCGAAAAGGGTACAAAGGTAATGAGGAGAAAAACACTTATTACTCCGCGCATCGGCTTTCCCTTTTTCCGAAAAGAATAGTCCCCAGACGTATAAGATTCGCGCCTTCTTCCACGGCGATTTCAAAATCGCCGCTCATCCCCATTGACAGCGTATCAAGCCGGCAGTCCGCCGGGGTCAGCCTGCGCAGCCTGTCCAGACAAATCCTCAGATGCCGGAAGGCCGCACGAATCTGCCCCGCATCGCCGGTCAGGGGGCCTACCGTCATAAGCCCGCGAAGTTTGAGCCGGGGCAGAAGGAGCATCTCTTCCAGATCGGTTTCAAGATCATCAAAAGTGCGGTATCCGCTTTTTGAATCTTCCCCGGAGGTATTAAGCTCCAAAAGAATGTTCATATCCTTTTGCAGAGGGGCCAGACGCGTGTTCAGCGCCCGCGCCGTATGCAGGCAGTCAATCGAATCAACCCAGGAGAAAAGCGCCGCGGCCTGCTTTGCCTTGTTTGTCTGAAGATGCCCGATAAGGTGAAGCTCCGCGTCCGCCGGCGTATCCATATATTTTTCGGCCGCTTCGGCAACCCTGTTTTCTCCAAAAACGCGCAGACCGGCCCCGCGCGCGGCCAGAACCATTTCGCGGGGATGAGTTTTTGTTACCGCCATAAGCCGTACATCAGAGCTTTCCCGCCCTGAACGCGCCGCCGCGGCCTGTATACGGGCGCGTATTTCCCCAAGGCGTCCGGCAAGTACCGTATCCATACCGCAAAAGCATATCACATTCCGTCTTGCTGGAAAACCCTTCCTGGTGTATTATAAAAATAGTGAGTTTCTTACCCGAATCCGGCGGCAGCTCCGCCTTGAATGCGGCGGGGCCGCTGTCATGAAACAGCCTCCCGCCGGTACACATACAGACTCCTCCGGCCTGCCTGTTTTTCTGTCCGGCGGCGATGAGGCTTTTCTTCTTATTCACGGCTTTACGGATATTTCGGACCAGCTCAGGTATATGGCCGAGCGCCTTTGGGAGAGGGGCTATACGGTATCCGTTCCCCGGCTGCCCGGCCACGGCACCTGCGCGGAGGATTTTTTACGCAGCTCCTGGAAAGACTGGCTGCGAAGGGCAAGCGATGAGTTCTTCGATCTGCGCTGCCGCTATGAAAAAGTACACCTTCTGGGAGTGTCCATGGGCGGCCTTCTGGCTATTATTCTCGCGGGCCGCTTTCAGACCGGAAAACTTGTTCTTGCCGCTCCCGCCATTGTTTCAAACTCCCGCAGCCTCAGATTCGCCCGTTTTCTGCGGTTTTTTGTCAAAAAAACCCCGCGGAAACGCTACACATTTTCCGGCCCCCTTGAATACTCATTCGTTTACCGCGAATACTGGCGGTGGAACTGGCCGGGACCTGTATCCGGCATTCTGCGCCTTCAGCGCATGGCGCGGAAGCTGCTTCCCTCGGTAAAGGCCGCGGCTTTTGTGATTGTTTCAGAAAAAGACGGAACAGTTCCTGTGGAAGCCGCGGATTTTATAGAAAAAAGAATAGGAACAGGGCGCATAAGCCGCCTTGTTTTGAAGGAATCCGGTCACATGGTGCTGGACGGCTGCGAGCGGGAAAAAGCCGCCGACGCTATTCTGCGCTGGCTCGAACAGTCCTCCGGCGATGAAGTTTGCGGGGAATGAGCGTAGCCTCTCCCCCCTTGAGCGGCCGCCTGTTCGCTAGTACACTTTACGTATGACCGAAGAACTTATTTCTGAAGCTGTGCGTGAATTGACGGAGGTTTTGGCCGCTACGGGGGATAAAAAGGAAATCGGGGATTTTCTCTCAAGCCTGCTTACCAGGGCTGAGCTCAGGGCCATTGCCGCGCGCTGGACTTTGGTCAAGGAAATCGCCAGGGGGACGCCCCAGCGGGACATAGCGAAAAAATATTCGCTGAGCCTCTGCAAGATTACGCGGGGGTCACGGGAACTGAAAAAGGAAAACTCGCCCTTCCGCCTTATGCTGGACAGGGTGAAAAAAGGGGGTTCATAATGAGTACGGCAGGTTCAGGCTCGCCGCCGCGGGTTTTCACGATTCTCCTATTTCATTAACTTATAGGTATGTACCGGGAGAACTTTCACACTCATACTTATCGCTGCCATCACGCGATGGGAGACGCCGCCGACTATGCCGGGGCGGCGCGGGAAGCGGGACTCACGAGGCTGGGCATATCGGATCACACTCCCCTGCCCGACGGCTGGACGCCTGAAATCCGTATGGACATGGGCGAGCTTCAGGACTATTTGCAGGCGATACGGCAGGCCGGAGAAACTCAGGGCATACTCGTCATTGCCGGAATGGAATGCGATCTCAACAGGCGATACTTCGGGTTTTACGAGAGGGAGCTTCTCGCGCCGGGCCGCTGCCGCTATCTTATCGGGGCGCTGCACTATTATACGCACAAGTCCGAAGAAATATACGCGGGACTCATCCCCGGCGCCGCGTACCTCGCCTCGTATGCCAAAACAATCGTGTCGGGCATAGAAAGCGGACTCTTTGCATTCATCGCCCATCCCGATCACTTTGCCGCGGGGTGGAACCGGTGGGACAGCGAAACAAAGGCCTGCGTACGCGCCATTATGGAGGCGGCAAAGGGCGCGGGCATTCCCCTCGAAATCAACGGCAACGGTTTCCGCAAATCTCCTGTAAACTTTGACGGCAAAACGCGCCCGCCCTACCCCTGGACTCCCTTCTGGGAAATGGCCGCCGAATACGGGGTTTCGTGTATCTGCAACTCAGACGCGCACCGCCCGCAGGATGTAACCGCATCCCTTGATCGGTGCGAAAAACTGGCCGCCGGTCTGGGCCTGAAAAAAGGAACGGCGCGGCTTTTGGATGAATAGCTTATGTTACGCGTGTTAACCGGGGTATTTCTTTATTAGAGCCTGTTTAAAATCTCCTTAATAATTCGGAATTTGGGC